>JBAWYY010000037.1:0-12959 GCA_037143285.1 Alphaproteobacteria bacterium
GTGCCGATCACGCTGTCGTCTTCGCAGAGAAGATGCATGGGCGGCACGGGAACGCCGGAGCCTGCCAGCGCCTTCATCACCCGATATTCCCGGTCCACCGCATGGGCCGATTTCAGCAATTGCCCCGGCGGCTTCTTGCGCAACACCGCGCGCCCGCCTGCATGGGTCAGCATGAAGGTGGGGTTCGATTGGCCGCCGGCAAATTTCTCAGCTTTCACCGGCCCCCGGAAGCCCGGCCAATGGGCCTCCAGATAGGTGGCAAGCGCTGCCTCATCGATGGCCGCGACCGAGGCCGGAGCTTGAGCCGACATGGCTGATCACACCGAGCGGTTGACGTAGCGCTTCAATTCGCCACGGGCCACTTGCCGGCGATGCACCGCGTCCGGGCCGTCGGCAAAGCGCAGGGTGCGCAGGCTCGTCCACATCTTGGCCAGCGGGAAGTCCTGGCTGATGCCGGCGCCGCCATGCATCTGCATGGCCTCGTCCACCACCTTCAGCGCCATGCGGGGGGCAGCCACCTTGATCTGGCTGATCCAGTGGGCGGCCTCGCGCTTATCGGCATTGTCCATCATCCAGGCGGCCTTCAGGCACAGGAGCCGGGTCATCTCGATATCCATGCGCGCTTCGGCGATGATGTCGTAGTTCGCGCCGAGCTCCATCAGCTTCTTGCCGAAGGCCTCGCGGCTGACCGCGCGCTTGCACAGAAGCTCCAGCGCCCGTTCCGCCTGACCGATGGCGCGCATGCAGTGATGGATACGGCCCGGCCCGAGGCGGCCTTGAGCGACTTCAAAGCCGCGACCACGGCCCAGAATCAGGTTCTCTTTCGGGACCCGAACATTCTCAAAGCGAATATGCATATGGCCATGCGGCGCATCGTCGTCGCCGAACACCTGCATGGGGCGCAGCACGGTGATGCCCTTGGTTCCCGCCGGCACCAGGATCTGGCTGTGTCGCTTATGCTTCTCCGCATCCGGATCGGTCAGCACCATGGTGATATAGATCTTGCAGCGGGGGTCGCCGGCGCCCGAAGCCCACCACTTCTCACCATTCAGCACCCAGTCATTGCCGTCGAGCTTGGCGGAGAGCGAGACATTGGTGGCGTCAGATGAGGCCACCTGCGGCTCGGTCATCAGATAGGCCGAGCGGATCTCGCCGGCGAGCAGGGGCTTCAGCCAGGCATCCTTCTGCGCCTGCGTGCCATAGCGCTCGAACACTTCCATATTGCCGGTGTCGGGTGCCGAGCAGTTGAAGGTCTCGGCCGCAAGCTTCGACCAGCCCATTTCCTCAGCCAAATAGGCATATTCAACGGTGGTCAGCACATAGCCCTGGTCCGAGCCGGTGAGCCAGAAGTTCCACATCTTCTTGGCCTTGGCTTTCGCCTTCAGCCCTTCGAGGATTTCGATCTGGCGCGGGGTCAGCGAGAAGCGACTGCCGGCCTTGCCGATCTCCATCTCATATTCATGCTCCAGCGGCATGACCTCGTCGCGGATGATGGCGCGAACCTGTTCAACGAGGGGCTTCACGCGGTCGGACATACCGAGGAACATGGTGTTCTCCTATGGGATCGGGGCGAGCAAAGGCGCGCCGCTAAGATAAGGGACTGAGCGTCAGCCCGGGTTGTGTCATTGCCTGCGGCCGGCGTCTGCGGTCACAAGCGGGGGACGGTTCTTCGCGGGATGCATGGGCGTGGGAGGGAGGCGCTTTGGCCTTGCCGCGGCTCATACCTCCAGCCATTCCTTACGCACCTCCGCATCCGCTTTGAGCGCTGCCGGCGTGCCTTCAAACACGATGCGGCCATGGCCCATCACATAGACCCGGTGCGAGATATCGAGTGCGATGGAGAGCTTCTGCTCAATCAGCAGAATGGCAACCCCGCGCTTGGCGATCTCGGAAATGAGTTCGCCCACTTGTTTGACGATGAGCGGCGCGAGCCCCTCGGTCGGCTCATCGATGATGACGAGGTCCGGGTCGCCCATCATGGTGCGACACATGGTGAGCATCTGCTTCTCGCCGCCCGAGAGGACGCCTGCCGGCTGTTCGGCGCGCCGGGCGAGGTTCTCGAACATGTCGAGCGAGCCCTGAATGGTCCAGCGGCCCTCGCGCTTGGCGTTCTTCATGCCGAGCATCAGGTTCTGGCGAACCGTCAGCGTCGGGAAGATGTCGCGATGCTCCGGCACATAGCCGATGCCGAGCCGGGCGATGCGGTGGCTCGGCAGCCCAGCAATATCCTGACCCTTGAAGCGGATGGTGCCGCGCGGCGCCACCTCGCCCATGATCGCTTTCGCGGTGGTGGAGCGGCCGACCCCATTGCGGCCAAGCAAGCTCACCACCTCGCCGCCGCCAACGGTTAAGTCGACGCCCTGGAGAATATGGCTCTTGCCGTAGAAGGCGTGGAGATTGGAGACCTCAAGCATCAGGCGGCCTCCTCGCCGAGATAGGCTTCCTTCACCCGCTTGTCAGCGCGGATTTCAGCCGGCGTGCCGGTGGCGATGATCTGCCCGTAAACAAGCACGGAAATGCGGTCGGCGAGGCCAAAGACCACGCTCATATCGTGCTCCACGATCACCAGAGTGCGGCCCTCGGTCACCTTGCGGATGAGCTCAACAGCACGCTCGGTTTCGTGCGAGCTCATGCCGGCGGTCGGTTCGTCTAGGATGATCACCTTGGCGCCGCCGGCGATGGTCACGCCGATCTCTAGCGCCCGCTGATCAGCATAGGAGAGGAGGCCGGCGGGCGTTGCCCGCACCTTGGAAAGCCCAATCATCTCCAGAATGGATTCGGTGCGCTCCGCCACATCCTTCATGCCGCCGATCATGCGCCAGAACACATAGCGATGGCCGAGCGCCCAGAGCGTCGCGCAGCGGATGTTCTCGTAGACGCTCATATTGTGGAAGATGTTGGTCACCTGGAACGACCGCGACAGCCCGCCGCGATTGATCTCGAAGGGGGCGGCCCCGCCCACCGAGGTGCCGTTCACCCGGATCTCGCCCGAGGTCGGCGGAAACGCGCCGGAGATCAGGTTGAACAGGGTCGATTTGCCCGCACCATTGGGGCCGATCACCGCATGGCGTTCGCCAGCGGGGATATCGAGCGTGACGCCGCGGATGATTTCGGCCGGGCCGAAATTCTTCACCACATTGGACAGAGAGAGCGCTGCGGTCATGGCATCACCTCCTTGAAGGTGAGCGCCGCCGCAAGGCTCCCGCGCCGTCGCCATCTCACCGCAATGGCAATGAGGAGGAGACCGAGGAGCACGATGGCACCGGCCAAGAGCCAGCTGCCCACAGTGGTATGGGTGAAGGTGAGCCCATAGGCCGCGATGGGTCGGCCGCCCTCGCGCACCCGATAGGCCATCTCGATCAGCATGATGGCGCCGGCAAAGGCGACAATGCCGCCGGCGAGGCCCAAGAGCCAGCCCGGCAGCTTCTCCGCCAATTCGCCGCGCTTAATGGCGCATAGGATCTGCGCCACCACGCCGCCGATGCCATAGGGCGCAAACATCACGACAACCACGAAGAGGAGGCCGAGATAGAGCTGCCAGACCTTGGTGAAGTCGGAGAGCATGGACTGCATCAGCGAGATCAGCACGGCGCCGATGATGGGCCCGAAGAATACGGCGACGCCACCGATATAGGTCATCCGCAGCACTGCGCCGGAGTTCAGCGCGCCCAGCTTCTCCGGCGTGATGATCTCGAAATTGATCGCCGAGAGCGAGCCCGCGAGCCCCGCAAAGCCGCCGGAGATCAGGAACACGATGTAGCGCACGCGCTGCGGGTCATAGCCGATGAAGGCGACACGGTCGGGATTGTCGCGCACCGCATTAGCAAGCCTTCCCAGCGGCGTTCGGGTGAACAGCCACATGGCAAGCGTCGCCACAAACATCCAGAAGGCGATGAAGTAATAGACATTGATCTGCGGCCCGAGCGAGAAGCCGAAGAGTTCAGGTCCCGCCGAGCGGTCGCCCGAGACGCCTTCTTCGCCGCCGAAGATCGAGACGAACATCAGGCCGGAGGCCGCGATCAATTCGCCGACGCCCAGCGAAATCATCGCGAAAGGCGTGCCCGACCGCCGGCACGAGAACCAGCCGATCACGGCACCCGCCGCCATGCCGGCCATAAATCCGACGAGGGGAAGGGCCACCACGGGGAGGCCGAGCTTCTGCGACTTGATCGCGACCATCACATGGATCGCGGCATAGCCGCCGAGCCCGAAATAGACGGCATGGCCGAAGGACAGCATGCCGGTCTGGCCGAGCAGCATGTTGTAGGCAAGCGCGAACACGACCCAGATGCCGATGACATTCATCAGGGTGAGCGAAGTTCGCGACGAGAACACCATGGGCAACACGACGAGGACGGCGGCAAAGCCGATCCAGATCAGCAGGGTGCGGAGTGTGGAGGTCTGGGTCATCCTTCGCGCGTCCCCATCAGGCCCTTCGGCCGGAAGATCAACATCAGCACCAAGAGCAGGAACGGCAGCATCGGGGCGATCTGAGCAAGCGTGATGCGTCCGAGGTCAGAGCGGTTCGACAGTGCAATCCCGAAGCGGGCCAAGAAATCGGAGAGGGACGCATCCACCGACACCGCAAAGGTTTGGATCAGCCCGATCAGGATGGAGGCAGCAAAGGCGCCGCCGAGCGAGCCCATGCCGCCCACGACCACCACCACGAAGACGATGGGCCCAAGGGTCAGCGCCATGGCGGGGTCGGTGATGAGCAGGGCGCCGCCGATGACGCCGGCAAGGCCTGCCATGCCGCAGCCGACCGCAAAGACGCTCATGAACACCAGCGGCACATTATGGCCGAGGCTGCCGACCATATGGGGATGGGTGAGGGAGGCCTGCACAATGAGGCCAACGCGGGTGCGCTTCAAAAGCAGCCAGAGCGCCACGAACATCGCGATGGCAACGCCCATCATGAAGATGCGGAACGAGGGATAATTGGTGCCCCAAAGCGTGAACAAGGGCTGCTGCAGGATCGCCGGCGGCGCATAGGGCAAGGGGCTCTTGCCCCAAATGAGCTTGACGAATTCCTCGATGAGGAAGGCGAGCCCGAAGGTGAAGAGAAGTTCGGCCACATGGCCGTTCTTATGGACGTGTCGGAGCCCAAATCGCTCAACGACGGCGCCTAGCAAGCCGACCAGAATTGGCGCGAGTACCAAGGCGACCCAAAAGCCCGTCACGCTGCCCACCGTGAAGGCCATATAGGCCCCCAGCATGTAGAAGCTCGCATGGGCGAAATTCAGCACACCCATCATCGAGAAGATGAGGGTCAGGCCGCTTGCGAGCATGAACAGGAGCAGCCCATAGAGCACACCGTTCAAGGTCGAGAAGACGATGGTTTCCATTGATCTGACCTAATGGGATCTGACCTGATTGGATCGGATCTGGTTCATCTGCCGCATCGTGCTGATGAACACTGAAGCCAAGCGCGGCCGGGACGACGAGAGACAGTTCGGGCCGCCGCGATCCCGACCCCTCAGGGGCGGAACCGCGTGAGACCGGTCACGCAAGCCCGCCCCTCTCCGTTTCGGGAGAGGGGCGGATGCGTTCCATCACGCGCCGGGGCGACGCATTTGGCAGGTGGTGGCCATGGAGGTGGCCGGGCCGTCGATCCGGATGTCGGTCTTGAAGCCGAGGCCGGTATTGTCGACGTCGAACTTCACGTTCTCGGCCAGCGTCGAGATATAGAGCGGCTGGATCAACTGGTGATTGTCCTTCCGCATCGACGCCATGCCGGTCTCGATCTTCATTTCAAGACCTTCGAGTGCGAGACCCACGTCGCGCGGCTCCACCGACTTTGTGTCGTTCATGGTCTTGGCGAGCATGTCGAACATCACCTTGACCCGGTAATAGTAGTAGTCGAGGTCGCGATGCTTGGCCTTGAACTGACGAACGATGTCGTCCATCCCAATGCCCTCGATATTCGAGTGCCATTCGGTGATCTGGCGAACGAGGCCGACAGCCGCCTTGCCCATGCCGGCAACGGCGCCGAGGCCACCGCCGTAATAGGTGAAGTAGGGCACATTGAAGCCCGCATCCGACGAGGCCTTGATCAGGAGCTGCATGTCATTGCCCCAGTTGCCGGTGATCACGGCCTGGGCGCCCGACGCCTTCATCTTGGTGATATAGGGCGTGAAGTCGCGCACGCGAGCGAGCGGATGCAGCTCGTTGCCGACGACCTGGATGTCCGGGCGCTTAGCGGCGAGCATCTTCACCGAGCTTTCCGCGACCGATTTCCCGAAGGAATAGTCCTGGCCGATGATGTAGATGCGCTTAATGTCGGTGAGACCTTTGATGTAGTCGGTCATGGCCGACATCTTCATGTCGGAATCCGCGTCGAAGCGGAAATGCCAGAACGAGCACTTCTCATTGGTGAACAGCGGGTCCACCGCCGCATAGTTCAAGAACATCACGGACTGGCGCGGGTTGCGCGCATTGTGCTTGTCCACCGCATCGACGAGAGCGGAGGCCACCGACGAGCCGTTACCCTGGGCGATATAGCGCACGCCCTGATCGATCGCCTTTTCCAGCTGAACGATGGATTCCTGCGGGTTCAGCTTGTTGTCCATGCCGATAACTTCGAGCTTGCGGCCACCGGCCACCCCGCCCGCGGCATTGATGCGCTCGCATTCAAACTCGAACTGCTTGAGGCCGCCGTCGCCGACGGGCGCCATGAAGCCCGAGAGCGGATCGATGAAGGCGATCCGCACGGGGCCCGTCTGGCTGCGCGCGCTCAACGGGAAGGACAGGACGGCAGGTGCCGCAATCCCTGCGCCCACCAATGTTCTGCGGGTAATATTGGTCATGGATTCCTCCTTGATGCCGGCGGTTTAATCCGGCGTTTGGCTACGTTTCCTCGGAAAAGGGCCTTTTCGGCTCTCATTCTGATTGGAAAGGCAGCGTGACACCGCCTTTCCCAATGTCAATCCTTCCTGTGGTCGCTTTTTACACGACCTCGAACAAACCGGCCGCGCCCATGCCGCCGCCGATGCACATGGTCACCACCACATGCTTCGCGCCGCGCCGCTTGCCTTCGATCAGCGCATGGCCGACGAGACGCGCGCCCGAGACGCCATAGGGATGGCCAACCGCAATCGCGCCGCCGTCCACATTGAGCCGGTCATTGGGGATACCGAGCTTGTCGCGGCAATAGATCACCTGCACCGCGAAGGCTTCATTCAGCTCCCACAGGTCGATGTCTTCCACCTTCATGCCCGCCCGCTTCAACAGCTTCGGCACGGCATAGACGGGGCCAATGCCCATCTCGTCGGGCTCGCAGCCTGCCACCGCAAAGCCCTTGAAGATGCCGAGCGGGTTCAGCCCGCGCTTTTCGGCAAGCTTTGAGTCCATGACGATGGCCATGGAGGCGCCATCCGAGAACTGGCTGGCATTGCCGGCCGAGATCACGCCGCCCTCGATGGCCGGGCGGATCTTGGCGACCCCTTCATAGGTGGTATCGGCGCGGATGCCCTCGTCTTCGGTCAAGGTCACATCCTGCATCCAGGTGCGCACCACTTCCTTTTTCTCGTTCATCTCCGCCATCGTCATCTTGGTGGCGAAGGGCACGATTTCCGCATCGAACTTGCGGCCCTGGCGGGCGGCAGCCGCGCGGCGCTGGCTTTCCACGCCATATTCATCCTGCAGCTGGCGCGGGATGTTGTAGCGCTTGGCGACCGTCTCGGCGGTCTGCAGCATCGGCCAATAGATCTCCGGCTTATGCTCTTTCAGCCAGGGATCGATATAGTTCTTCCGGTTCATTTCGTTCTGGACGAGCGAGATGGATTCAACCCCGCCGGCAGCGAAAATATCGCCCTCACCGGCCAGGATCCGCTGGCTCGCGAGTGCGATCGTCTGCAGGCCCGAGGAGCAGAAGCGGTTGACAGTGAGGCCCGAGACCGACACCGGGCAGCCCGCCGAATAAGCGATCTGGCGGCCGATATTGCCGCCTGTTGCCCCTTCCGGATTGGCGCAGCCAACAATCACGTCCTCGACCTCGCCCGGATCGATCTTGGCGCGTTCGATCGCGTGCTTGGTGACGAAGCCGCCCATGGCAGCCCCATGGGTCGCATTCAGCGCACCCTTCCAGGATTTTGCGAGCCCCGTTCGGGCGGTCGAGACGATGACGGCTTCACGCATGTTTCTCTCCTCTGATCTCGGGGGTTGCTCAGCCGCGCGGCGGCAAGGAGACACCCTTGGCGGCCGCGGCTTTGCTCACAAATTTGGTGGTTTGCTCGAAGGCGCCCTGAAGGACGCGCTGGCCCGCAGGATCCGAAATCGAGCCGAATTGGGCGGCGATCATCTCCGGCGTGCGGTCGGCATCATCGAGATAGATGCCTTCGGTTTCATAGACGAGCGTGCGGGCATAGCCGCCAGCACCGGCGCAGAGGATGACGCGCGAAGGCGCATCTTCGCTCACCAGATAGAGCACGCCGGGCGTGATCGATTCAGGCGTCATCAGATCCAAAGCCTGGGGCGGCAGGAGATCGGCGGTCATGCGGGTGGCAGCGGTCGGCGCCAGCGTGTTAACGCGCACATTGTTCTTTGCCCCCTCCAGATGGAGCACATTCATCAGCCCCATCATGGCGGCTTTGGCCGCGCCGTAGTTGGACTGGCCGAAATTGCCGTAAAGGCCCGAGGAAGAGGAGGTGAAGACGATGCGGCCATAGTTCTGGGCGCGCATGATCTCCCACACCGCCTTGGTGCAATTGACCGAGCCCATCACATGGACGTCCATCACCGCCTGGAAATCGGCGAGCTCCATCTTGGCGAAGGTCTTGTCGCGCAGGATGCCGGCATTGTTGACGAGAATGTCGATGCGGCCCCACTTCGCCATGGTCTTGTCGACCATGTCCTGGACCTGGGCGGCATTGGCCACATTGGCGCCGTGAGCCATGGCCTCGCCGCCCTTGGCGACGATCTCGGCCACGACCTTGTCTGCCGCCTCCGACGACCCGCCGGTGCCGTCGCGCGCGCCACCGAAGTCGAGCACCACCACCTTAGCGCCGCGGGCGGCAAGGCCCAGCGCATGAGAGCGACCGAGGCCGTTACCGGCACCGGTGACGATGGCAACGCGCCCGTCGAAGCGGATGGTCATGGAGTTCTCCTGCAAAACAAATTGAGATCAGCCGAGATAGCTCAGCGTCACCCAGTCAGCGACCATGGCGGGCTTGTCGGCCCCTTCGATCTCCACGGTGACAGTCCAGGTGGTCTGGTGCTGCTTGGGGTTTTTGCTTTCGAGCGCCTTTAAGACGAAGCGGCCACGGATCTTGGACCCCGCCCGCACCGGCGACATCAGGCGCAGCTTATCGAAGCCGTAATTGACGCCCATCACCCGCCCCTTGATGTTCGGCAGCGCCGAGATCGCCATGGCGGAGAGGAGCGAGACGGTGAGGAAGCCGTGGGCGATGGTACCGCCGAAGGGCGTGTGCTTCGCCTTCTCCACATCGATATGGATGAACTGATGGTCGCCGGTCACATCCGCGAAGGTGTTGATCGCGGATTGCGGCACTTCGATCCACGCGGAGAGGCCAACCTCTTGGCCGGTCTTTGCGGCCAGTTCCTCGATGCTGAGGGTCGCAGTCATGCTCAGTCTCCTCCAAACAGGTTCTTTGACGTGTCGACGCTGATGCCGCCGTCGATGGGAATGATGGCGCCGGTGGTGAAGCCGCCGCCGCGCCCGCACAGATAAAGCATGGACGCCATGATATCCGCCGGCCTGCCGATCCGCCCGACCGGCACGGAGGCGGCAGCCTTCGCAGCCCCCTCATCCGAGCCGATGGCATAGGCGGTCATCCGGCTCTGGAACGGGCCGGGGGCAAAGGCGTTCACGGTGATGTGGCGATGGGCCAATTCGGTCGCGAGAATCTTGGTGAGGTGATGAACCGCCGCCTTTGAGGCCGCATAGGAGTAAGCGCCCATGCCGATGGGCGCGGTGCCCATAACGGAACCCACATTCACGACGCGGGCGGGATCATCGACTGTCGCGGCCGCATCAAGCAGCGGGAGCAGGTCGCGGGTCAGTGTGAAGAGCCCGGAGACATTGACGCTCATCACGCCGTCCCAAGCGGCGAAGGAGAACTTTTCCAGCGGTTCTCCCCAGGTTTTCCCCGCATTGTTGAACAGGATATGCACCTTGTCCGTGCGCGATTTAATCGCGTCTGCCAAGGCCTTAACGCCTGCTTCCGTGCCGACATCGCCGGCAAAGCCTTCAGCCGAGCCCGAAGCACCCAAGGCGTTGAGTTCGGCTGCCACCGCCTCGCAATGCGCGCCCTTGCGCGAGGCGATCAGCACACGCGCGCCGGCTCGCACCAAGCCTTCCGCTGCCATGCGCCCAATGCCGGAGGCGCCGCCTGTCACGACAGCAACCTTGCCCGAGAGCCCGAACAGATCGTCCAAGAAACTCATCAGAAGCCCCTCGCTGTCGCGACCCGGTCGGCGTGGAAATCGGCATCGCCATAGAGTTCGCCGGCCGCCTGCATGCGCTTGACGAAGAGGCCGATGTCGATCGCATCGGTCATGCCGATACCGCCATGCATCTGGACCGCCTCAAGGCCCGCAAGCCTTGCGGTTTGCGACGCCTTGGCTTTGGCAACCGAAACGGCAAGCGAAGCGGTTGCGGGATCGCGATCAAGCGCCTGCAACGCGCCGAGCACGGCGGACTTGGTCAGTTCCACTTCGCAGTGAAGGGTCGCCGCGCGGTGTTGGAGCGCTTGAAACGTGCCGATGATCTTGCCGAATTGCTTGCGCTCTTTGAGATAGGCGACGGTACGCCCAAAGCTCTCTTGCGCAATGCCGGAGAGCTCAGCGGAGAGCCCCGCGCGGCCAGCGCCGAGCACGATATCGAGAAGGCCGAAGCCGTCATCCACCTCGCCCAGCACTTCGGCGCCGGTCACCGCCACCCGGTCGAAAGTGACGCGGGCGGTGTTGCGGGAATCGAGCGTCATGGTCCGCTCGGTCTCAACGCCGCGTGCTTTGGCATCCACCAGGAACAGGGTCACGCCGGCGGTCTCGCCGGGCGCACCGGCAGAGCGCGCCGCCACGATCATCGCATCTGCGCCGACGCCATCGGCGACAAAGGTCTTGGCGCCCGAAAGCTCAAAGCCATTGCCTGAGGCCTTGGCGACCAGCGCGGTGCCGGCCGGGTTATGGCGCCGGCCTTCATCGACGGCGGTTGCGATAATCGCTTTGCCCGCGACAATCGCCGGCAGCCACCGCTCCTTTTGAGCGTCGGTTCCGGCGCGGGCGATGGCTGTCGCCGCAATCACGGCGGTGGAAATGAAGGGGGAGGCCGCAAGCGTGCGGCCCATTTCTTCGCAGACGATACCGGCGCCAACAAAGCCGAAGGCAAGCCCGCCCTGGTCTTCGGGCACCAGCATGCCGGTCCAGCCCATCTCGGCCATGGCTGCCCAAAGCGTCCGGTCAAAGCCTTCCGGCGAATGGTCGTCGCGCAGCTTGCGGAGCGCCGCGACCGGCGCGCGGTCGGTGACGAAGCCGCGTGCGGCGTCCTGCAACAGGGTCTGATCTTCGTTCAAGGTCAACATGTCAGGCCGCCGGCAGTCCGAGGAGGCGCTTGGCCACGATTTCCAGCATCACCTCGGAGGTGCCGCCTTCGATGGAATTGGCCTTGGTGCGCAGCCAGTCGCGCGGGCGTTGCCCATCATTGGAGGCCCCACCCTCCCATTCAAGCGCTTCCGACCCGCCGGTGCGCATCAGGAGTTCGTGGCGCCGCTTGTTGAGCTCGGTGCCGTAATATTTGAGCACCGAGGACTTATCGCCGACGCCCTTGCCGCCGGAGGCTGCCGCCTCGTCCTTGTAGCGCTCCATGGTGAGCGCGAAGGCGAGCGCATCCACCTCGTTGCGTGCGGCGTCCACCCGCAAGAACCCGTCGGCGAGCTTACCCGCCGCATCGACGCCCACCTCTTGGGCCGCGACCTGGCCGGGCGAACGCCCGCCAAGGAGCCCGCCGCCCCCTTCGCCGATCATCGAGCGTTCGTGGGTGAGAAGGTGCTTGGCCACATCCCAGCCGCGATCCAGCGTGCCGACCACATTGCCCTTGGGCACCTTCACCGCGTCGAAGAAGGTTTCGCAGAACGGCGACTTGCCGGAAATGAGCAGGATCGGCCGCGTCGTCACACCCGGCGAAGTCATATCGAACAGCAGGAACGAAATGCCGAGATGCTTCGGCGCGGTCATATTGGTGCGCACGAGGCAGAAAATCTTGTCGGCCTTATCGGCATAGCTCGTCCAGATTTTCTGGCCGGTCACTTCGAAATGGTCGCCCTTGTCCTCGGCACGCGTCATCAGGGACGCAAGATCCGAACCCGCATTGGGCTCGGAATAGCCTTGGCACCAGCGGATTTCGCCGCGCGCGATCGGCGGCAAATGCTCAAGCTTCTGTTCTTCGCTGCCAAAGGCGAGGAGGGCGGGGCCCAACATCCAGATGCCGAAGCTCTCAAGCGGCGAGCGCGCGCCGATGCGCGCCATCTCGTCTTTCAGCACTTTCACCTGTTCGTGGTCGAGGCCGCCGCCGCCATAGGATTTCGGCCAGGCCGGCACGGTCCAGCCACGTGCGGCCATTCGCTCCAGCCAGAGCTTTTGCGCTGATGATTGGAACACCCAGTTGCGGCCACCCCAGCAGATGTCCTCATCGCCACGAACAGGTTCGCGCATCTCGGCGGGGCAATTCGCCTCGAGCCAAGCGCGCGTGTCCTGCCGGAAACGTTCCAGCTCGTCCACGCCTCTTCCTCCCACACTTATTCTCATTCGTTGACGCCCCCTTGAGACGGGGACATACTGTTGAGTATGTTCGGCGCTTGCGGACTTGTCGAGGGGGTTCGACGAAAGACAGAGGCACTTTTTTGCGCCCGCAACCGCAGGCGGACTCAACATCGTGCCAAGATAACGGACCAAGATATCGTACCAAGATGATCATAAGCGGCGGCAAACGCCGAGACGGCACC
>JBAWYY010000038.1:0-12899 GCA_037143285.1 Alphaproteobacteria bacterium
CCGGATATCCCGACCTGGGGCCGCATCTTGTTCGACGCCCGCGATCACCTCGATGTCGCGCCCCATTGGGCGCTGTTCCCGGGGGCGGCCATCTTCCTCACCGTTCTCGCCATCAATTTCATCGGCGATGGTCTGCGCGATGCGCTTGACCCAAGGCGGGTCCTGTAATGGCAACACCAGACGTGAGTGGCCAGACCGACAAGCTCCTGTCGATCCAAGGCTTGAAAGTGCATTTCTCAACCGACGACGGCATTTTGCGCGCGGTTGACGGTGTCGATCTCGACATTGATCGCGGTGAAACGGTGTGCGTCGTTGGCGAGTCCGGCTGCGGCAAGACCGTCACGGCGATGACCATCCTGAAACTGATCGCCATGCCGCCGGGCAAAATTGCCGGTGGCAAAATCCTCTGGCAGGGCCGTGACTTGGTCCCCCTGCCGCCGGCAGACATGAACAAGATCCGCTCCAAAGAAATCGCGATCATTTTCCAGGAGCCGATGACCTCGCTGAACCCCGTTTACACGATCGGCGATCAGATCGGAGAGGTCATTCGCCTCCATGAGGGCATGAATAAGAAAGACGCGCTCGACCGGACGGTTGAGATGCTGCGGCTCGTACAGATCCCCAATGCGGCGGCCCGCGTCAACGACTACCCGCACCAGTTTTCCGGTGGCATGCGTCAGCGTGTGATGATCGCGATGGCCTTGTCGTGCAATCCGAAACTGATCATCGCGGATGAGCCGACGACGGCGCTGGATGTTACCATCCAGGCCCAGATTCTCGATCTCTTGCACGACATGAAATCGCGTCTCGGCATGGCGATCATGCTCATCACCCACGCCATGGGCGTGGTGGCCGAAACCGCCCAACGCGTCGTCGTGATGTATGCTGGCAAGGTGGTCGAAGAAGCCCCGGTGGAGGCGCTTTTTGGCGATCCTCGCCATCCTTATACGCAGGGGCTCATCCGCTCGATCCCCAGGCTCGACCTCGCTGCAACCCACAAGCAACGCCTTGAAGCCATTGGCGGGTCGGTTCCAAAACTAATCAACCCGCCGGCGGGGTGCCGCTTCGCGCCGCGCTGTAAGTTGGCAACCGCCGCTTGCCTAACGGAAGAGCCGCCCTTGCGCGAGATTGCGCCGGGCCATCGCGTCGCCTGTGTGATCGCATGAGCGTGGAGAAGGCATCAATGAGCGAGCCGCTGCTGCGCGTCACCGACCTGAAAAAGCACTATCCCATTCGCGGCGGTCTTATGTCGCGCGAGGTCGGCCGTGTCCATGCGGTGGACGGAGTTTCGTTCGAGATCAAGGCCGGCGAAACATTGGGATTGGTGGGGGAATCCGGCTGCGGCAAGTCCACCACCGGCCGCTGCATCTTGCGCCTCATTGAGCCGACAGCGGGCGAAGTCTGGTTCGAAGGTCGTGATGTCACGACGCTTGACCGCGACGCCCTGCGTTCGCTCCGGCGCGACATGCAGATCATCTTCCAAGACCCCTTTGCTTCGCTCAATCCGCGCATGACGGTGGGGTCCATCATTGGTGAAGCCCTGATCATCCATGGGCTTGCCGAGGGCACACGGGCGCTTACCGATCGGGTGATGGAGCTTCTGGATACGGTTGGCCTGAACGCCAGCCATATCCACCGTTACCCCCATGAATT
The DNA here is from genome assembly GCA_037143285.1 of Alphaproteobacteria bacterium. Taxonomy (GTDB): domain Bacteria; phylum Pseudomonadota; class Alphaproteobacteria; order Rhizobiales; family Phreatobacteraceae; genus Phreatobacter. The sequence continues at coordinate 1,654 of JBAWYY010000038.1, forward strand.
CTCAGGCGGCCAACGCCAGCGCATCGGGATCGCGCGGGCGCTCGCGGTTGAGCCGAAGCTGGTTGTTTGCGATGAGCCGGTGTCGGCGCTCGACGTCTCGATCCAGGCGCAGGTGATCAACCTGTTGGAGGACCTGCAAGAAAAATTCTCGCTGACCTATCTCTTCATCGCTCACGATCTCTCGGTGGTCGAGCACATCTCGACGCGCGTGGCGGTGATGTATCTCGGGCGGATCGTCGAGATCGCGCCGTCGCGCGAACTCTATACCAACCCACTTCACCCCTATACCGAAGCGCTGTTATCGGCGGTCCCGATCCCAGATCCCACCATCAAGCGCACGCGCATCAGGCTTGAGGGGGACGTGCCGAACCCGATCAATCCGCCGACGGGATGCCACTTCCACACGCGCTGCCCGATCCGCCAAATGCCACTTTGCGGAACGGAAAAGCCGGTGCTGAAGGAAACAAGCGATGGCCACATGGTGGCCTGCCATCTGAGAGGCTAGGATTTCCTAGGCGATGCGGAGGAACTGCACATCGCCTTCCTCCCAGATCGGACGATGGGCGGGCCGGCCGAAGTAATAGCCTTGGAAACGATGGCAGCCGGCATCGGTGAGCCGACTGATTTGCTCAAGATCTTCAACCCCTTCGGCCACCACCTCAATATTGAGGGTGCGGCCGATGTCGAGGATCGCACGCACGATCGCGGCATTGGTCGGGTTGGTGGCGATGGAGGCCACGAACGACCGGTCGATCTTGACGATGTCGAACTTGAACTGCTGCAAATAGCTGAGCGCCGAGTGGCCGGTGCCGAAGTCATCGAGCGCGATGCGGACACCGAGCATGCGCAGATGATCGATTTGAGCGCGTGTGGTCTCATCGTTTTTCAAAAGCAGGCTCTCGGTAATCTCGATGATCAGCCGACGCGGTGACAGTCCCGATTCCGCCAGCACACGAATGACGGTGGGCACGATGGAATTGTCGCGGAACTGAGCGGGCGACACATTGATCGAGATGGACGAGGTCTGGTCATGGTTCTTGATGGCGTGGCAGCCCGTCGTAAGGACCCACTCGCCGATCCGCATGATCAGGCCGATATCCTCGGCAATCGGTACGAATTCGGCGGGCGGGACGTAGCCACGGGTCGGATGGTGCCAGCGAAGAAGCGCTTCAAAGGCGACAGGCTGGCCCGCGCGCATGTCCACGATGGGCTGATAGAAGAGCTCAAACTGGCCATCGGCATGGGCCATTCGGAGCTCGGTTTCGAGAAGGCGGCGGCGTTGGAATTGAACGCCCAAACCCTCATCAAAGAACACCGCGGCGCCACGCGCGTGGGCCTTGGCTTCATAGAGCGCCAAGTCCGCATTCTGGAACAGCGCATCAAGCGTTGTGCCGTGCTCGGGCGCAATGGCAACACCAATGGTGCCACCCACGGAGATATGGAGGCCATCCACATCGAAAGGCGCTTCAAGCTCTTTTCGGATGCGGGCTGCAAGGGTTGCTGCGTCCTCACCCGATGAGACCCTCCCCTGGATCACCGCGAATTCGTCGCCACCGAGACGGGCGACGAGATCGACGCGGCGCACGGTGCGCTGCAGGCGCTGAGCCACTTCCCGCAACAGCGCATCGCCGACCGGATGGCCAAGCGTGTCGTTCACTTCCTTGAAATGGTCGAGGTCAATGCAATGGACAGCAATGCCGCGACCAGGCTTTACCCGGGCGACCATCTGACGCAGGCGTTGTTGGAACAACTCGCGATTGGCAATGCCCGTGAGCGGATCGCGATGAGCCAGAAACTCGATGCGCTCAGCGGCCATCTTCCGATCGGTCGCGTCAATCACCGTACCTTCATAATAGAGCGCGTTGCCGTCCTTATCGAAAATGGTCCAGGCGGTTTCTGACACCCAGATTTTTTCCCGGGTCTTATGACGATAGACTTGGGAAACGAAATCGGTGACCCGGCCGTCCTCTCTCATGAGCCGTGAAAATGCGGCTCGGCGTGTGGGGTCAACATACCATTCGCGTGAGATATCGCGCACGCTCGTGAGCATTTCGGTCTCGGAGCTGTAACCGTTCAGACGCACGAGGGCGGGATTGGCGCGCAATTGGCGACCATCAACGCTCGAACGATAGACCCCCACCACCGCGTTCTCAAAGAGGCTGCGATAATCACTTTCAGCTCGCAAAATTGCGGCTTCCCGCTCTTTTTGTGCGGTAATGTCGGTGTAAGTCAGCACGAAACTGCCGTCGCCGACTGGAGCTGTTCGCATCTCCAGCGCCATCCCATTGGGCCGGGTGAGCTCGAAGATCTGGCTATGCTCCACTTCGCCATCGGCTTCGATCCAGGACAACAGCATCTTGTCAGCGTGAATAAATTCGCCCTGCCTACGCTGATAGGCCAGAATGATCCGTAGTTCTGGCTGATCGCGGAGCAAGCTGACTGGGACGCCCAGGAGTTCCACCACGCGCCGATTCCAGACCAAAACCCGCCCGTCTTTGCTCACCATCATGATGCCCTGGGCAATGCTGTTGAAGGTTGCTTCCAACAAGCGCCTGACGGCCTGGAGTTCACTGGTTCGCGCGGTAACTTCATCCTCGAGGCCGCGATTTAGGGCCTCCACCTCTTCAATCATCAGCGTGATCGAGCGATCGGTACGGCGCCGATCCCGATCGGCCTCTTCATAGGCAGCACTGACCAAGCTCAACAAACGGTCGAGATCGACATTGCCGTCGTCCTTGACGGCTTTCGAGACCTGTTTGGCGAGAAGGCGATGCATCGGATCAGGCCGCCGTCTCGCTGAGGGTCATGACCGTCATGGTCTGATTGTGCAGCTCAGAGAAGCCGGTCGGGGCGAGCGGCGAGATTTCGCCATAGCTGTAGAACCCGATGGTCGGGCTGCCGCCAAGCTCCTCGCTTGCCGCTTCCAACTCGTCGCCGATGCGCTGTCCCATGAGCAATTTGCGGCCAATGCAGCTCACGAGGATCGAGAGTTCTGCAGGCATGCCAAGCTCGGTGCTCGCCTGTTTTGCCGCGACCGCAGCCCCCTCGACCAGGCCTTCATGGGTGCCGCGCATCAGCTGAGAGATCCAGCCCTCTGGCATATCGCCGGCAAAAGTCATTGAGCGTTCAGCCCGATCGACCGCAAGGACGGTGCGGACAACGCCGGGGCCGGGCCCCGTGGGATTGCGGATTTGAAGCGGGAAAAGGAGGGCCGAACTTGGGAGGCCTTCGACCTCTTCGGGGCCAAGATAACGCTCGTAAAGGTCCAGCGCCGGCTCACCATCCAACTCATAGACGACATTGCCGCTGGACTTCGTAATCTTCCGACGAGGACCAAAAACGTTCCAGCCACCTGCCGATCCAAAGCCGAGGCGGATCGCATCGCCATAGAGCCCGATCGCTGCGACGACAGCGGTTCCAAGTCGCCCGCCGACGCCGACGAGCGTGGTCTCGAAGCGCGCATCGTCCCCGGCAAGACCGCCTGCGACAGCAACACCCGGGCCGGTGCCGGCCAGAATGCCGTCGACCAAGGCGCTGCCATTGACCTTCAAGCCATCGGAAAACACCAAGACCGCGTTGAGATGGGGCGAGGCCAGCGAGTGACCAAGTGACTTGCCGACATCATGGGATTGGTCGGAGGCATCGATCGCCGCAGAGGCGAGCCGCACGTCCGTGCGATCAAAGGCGATGGCAACGGCATCGATCCCGCCCTCGCGCATTTCAAGACCAACGATCTGACCGCCGGTGCTGCAGCCGACAATGATCGCGGTTGGGCAAAGAGCGCTCAATTCGACGATGGGTTCGGAGCGCGAAAGTGCATCCCTAGCGCCGAAATAGAGCACCAAGTCGATGGAATCCCTGGGCAAATCGACAGATGTCCAGCCGCTCTCACCTGTCCAGGTAAGCGATGAGGTGCGCATTCCGGGGTTTCCTTTTCCACGATGCGTCCGTGAATCTAAACAAGTGTGGTTAACGTTCCCTTCCCGTGCTGTTCCATCACCGCTAAGGTGGGCTCGGATAGGGTTGAAAAACCGTAGCCCGGATCGGTCAATTGCGACCTCGCGCCTCAAATCGATGGCAGGGCGCGTCTGCCATGATCCGGGGATGTAGGAGTTTGGTATGACGTTGCGTGTGGCGTTGGGTTCGATATTGGCCGTGGCTGTGGTCAGCCCGGTTGCAGCCGACATTCGGATTGGAACATTCTCGGTCCGCATGACGGTTCCTGACCGTTGCGAGGTGGGTGCCGACCAGGCCGCAGGCTCGGTTGCGGTGACCTGCACCAATGGCACGCCCTTCGAGGTTGCGACCCCGAACCGCACCTTCTCGGCCCGCGGAACGGGCGCGCAGCGTCGCTTTCCTGCGGTCTCCGAGGGACCGGCAGGCCTTGCGCCGAGCGATGCGGCGATCCCTGGCGTGACCTTGGTGACCATCACGTACTGACCTTGCATGGGCGTTTGTCCTGCCATTTGAGCCATTTCGGCCTCCCTCAGTAGGTGACCGTGACGATCACGGTGTCGGAATAGACCCCCGGTGAGGGCGTGGTTTGGGTCGGCACACGGCCGAAAACCGTGAAGCTTTGAGTGCCGCCAGTGCCGGAGGCGCCCATCGTGTCGATCCCTGCATTGGAACCCCAAGGCAGAGTTCGACCGGCATTGCGGTAGAGCCCGTAGAAGATCGTTTCCGAGCCCTTGCTCATGCTGCGGCGAGTAGGGTCGGTCGAGGCAGCAAGGCCGCCATCGAGCCCGATCGAGTAGGGCGCTCCCGATGTGCAGACCACCGAGAGCCGGTTGGTCGCGTCACGGCTGCTGGTCAGCTGGCCAGTGGCGCCGAAATCGAGATTGGTCGCGCTGACCGTGCAGCGTGGGATGACTGCGGCAAAGACCGACAGGCTCAGCGGCTGCTCGATCGCAGCACCCAGCGAGCTACAGGTTGCCGAGGTCGCATAGGCGAAGCGCAGGCGGGTGTCGCCGCCGGCAAGGCTCGTCGAGTAGGACCCGATCGGCACGGTGCGTTGACCGGCAATCACCCGGGCAAAAACATTCTGATTGGCCCGGCCGGTGCCGTTGGTCCCGATCAAAACATCGATGGTCGGGATGTTGGTCGCAGGCTCCGAACTGTTGCCCCAAATCGTGGTGCGGGCGTTGTTTGTGTACAGGTTGTAGGCCAAAGGCGCCGCCCCCGCCGCCATGTAGCGCGGGTTAAGCCCGGCATCGGCGCCGCCGGACCCTTGCCCGAATTCGGCGCAAACCCGCACCGTTCGCCCAGCCGTCCCGGTGCAGGACACGGTCAGCCGCGAGGTCGTGTCGATGGTCGTGTTGGCGGTGACATCGATGTTGCCGAACTGGATGTCGGCAAGCGTCGCCGAGCAGTTCTGCGCTAGGCTCTGGCTCGGAGCGGCGAGGCTCGCCACGAGCCCGCTTGCGAGCGCGAGCAGGGTCGCGAGCGCGAGGCGGCGGAGGGTTTCGACGATGCGGAGGGTGAGGTTTGTCATGGTTTCGCTCACTGGCAGGTCACGGGCCCGATCACGACTTGGTCGCTCTCGGAGGGTTTGAAATCGAAGGTCGCGGCGCACTCGCTCTCGGGGAGTTCGACCGTGACGCGGTTGGTGCTGGTTAGGCCGCGGATGAAGGCGCGGCCCTCATGGCCGATGACGAATTCGGCATCGCCGAGTTTGCCCTTGACGCCGGCGCGGATCGGTTTGCCGTCAGCGCCGTGCAGCACGACGATGGCGGAAGCGGGCGCTGCCTCGACGCCGAAGCGCATCACCACGCCGCCGCGAGATGCCGGAACGACCTGCTCCTGGGTGCGCTCGACATGGGCGTTCACCGGGAGCTTGGTCGGGTCGATGCTGATGGTGTTGCGCTGGTAGGACACGAGGCCCGGGACGACGAGGCGGCCGAACATGTCGGTGCGGCCCACGCGGCGGTTCTCGTGGAACACGTCGACGCCGGGGGTGCCGGTGTCGACCACGGCGAAAGCGTCGTCGATGCGCGGACCGGCATGGATGCCGCCGCCGATCGCAGCGATCGAGCCCTCGAACTCGGCGGCGACGCGGCCCGAGCCCTTGGTGTGCTCACCCGACACCTCGGCCCGGCCGTACGGCGTGAGCGTCGAGATCGCGCCGTTGCGGTAGCTCTGGCGGGCGCCCTCCATGTCGCGGATCCGATAGCCCACGGAACCGACCTCGGTGCCTAGCGGGCGCGACGCGTCCACGGTCGCGCTCGCCCCCGCGCGCGTATGCGTAGCGCCCACGGAGGCCTGACCGGACCCACCTAAGGGCATGGAAAGTCCGGCAAAAACGCCAAAATCTCGGCGCGGGCCGAGGTCAGCGTAAGCGTTGACGGTTAGAGCCGTCGATTTGCCCAAAACTTGGGTGTAGGACGCGTTGACGATATGCGATCGCGGCTGGCCTCTTTGCTCCGTGTGAATGTACGAAAGACCGATCGTTGATCGGTCAAAAATCCCAGGCATTCCGATGGATATTCGGTCGATACTTCGAGGTGGTCGAGGGTCCCTGATGGTCGTTGACCCCGTGGTCGTGGGTTCCGACTGATCGAGCCAGGACAGCGTGTCTTGTCGGACCGTATTCAACGCGATGGCCTGGCGCGCCGTTACGGTTGCCAGGTCCAGGTAGTTGCCAAAATTTCTGGTGCTACTCGCCGATAGCGACAGACTGCCTATTCGCGTCTCGAAGCCGGCATAGATTTGGAGCCCTAGTTTTCCTCCATAGTGGCTCGCTTGGCCTGCAAGCGAGAACAACCCCTTGTTGAAAACATTCGTGACCATACCGACGCCACCAAGCCATAGCCCGGCGCCGGCCTCCCCGTGACCTTCCAGGGTGAAATCCTTGGTCAGCCCGTATCGGGCCGACGCGTTGAACAGCGGCTGTCGCCCGTAGGTACTTGATAAAAAGGCATAATTATATCGTGCAAAGCCCGCTTGTGCGGAATAGTCAAAGAGCCCCTCCTGCAGCAAGCTGGGGCCTGTATAGAAGGGTAAGTTCGTTCTTACCTCGCGGCCTTGGGCGTCGCGGAGTACAACCTGCGCGCTTCCCGATCCAGAGAGGCCGGGAATATTGGCGACCGAATAGGGGCCTATGGGCAGGTCACGGGAGAAGGTTCGGACGTTGTTGACGTAAACGTCCATCGTCGTGGGGGCGGCCGCCGAACCTGAAAGGACCGGAAGCGCCGCTGTTACGACGTCCGGCCTCAGGCCATAGTTGCGCTCGAATGATAGCCCTCCGAGCCTGATAGGTCGCGACCAGGCGGGCCCTGAGGAGAGGATATCGCCCACCCTTGTGGTGGTCGCCGTCTCCTGATGCGAGAAGGTGTAGGTGGTATCAAGACGGATCGTTTGGGACGCCGAATTGACGTTTTTGCCGACGATGCCGGTCTGGGCGATGGTGCCGTAGGGTGAGAAGAGCCTGGCATCGAGCTGCGCCGAGCCCCCTGAGAATGACAGGAAGGGCCGCTCCATCTTGGCGACCGAACTGCCATAGGCCAGATAATTGAGGACAAAGCCCGTATCGGTCCGCGCGGTTTCAGCGGCCGCGACCGTGCCACGCGCGTCGATCCTGGTGGGCACGCGTCGTTCATCACCAGCAACAACGTCAAGGCGTTGGCGCGGCTCGTCATATTGGTACTGAAGGCCGGGCATGCCGTCGAGAACGACTGAGGCCTCGGCATCGCCACTCCCTGGGGGCTGGATGCCGAGGCCGAGCAGTTCTTTGCGGGTAGCCGCCAAACGGCCGTCGGCCGATTGGGTGAACGAACCAACGAAGCCGGTGGTGGCGCCGTTGACGAAGACTTCAAGTTGGAGAGGACGCGCGTCCTGAGCGGACGCGAGCCCGGGCCAGGCGATCAGAGCAAAAAGGAATGCTCCGAACGCCTGTGCAAGCCAGCGATCAACGCGTGACGGCCGCACGCGCATCAACTGGCCCCAGATCCGACTGAGCGGTGATCCGGATAGCCGACGCCGAGAAGCCAGCCGGGATCGGCCGTTCCCACGTCATGGTGGTGCCCGACAGCGAATAGCCCACTAGGCCATCGCCGAAATTCACGGTGGTCTTGCCGTCACTCACCTTCATCGCGGCAAGGCGGAGACGTCGACCCCCGGTGTTGGTTGCTTGCAGCACCAACTTGGCGCCAACGATCTTAGCTTTCCACGTCACCCGAGCCGTTTCGGCATCGGTGGGCGCGAAGAACACAGGGATCGAATGGCGCAACACGACAGCGATGGTGCCGTTTCGCTCACGCGAAGCATCCGGCAACTCATCGACAACAAGGCGATAGGCTTCTTCACGCGCGGCCGGCGCCTTATTCAGCCGCACAATACGAACCGCGTAGTCGGTGCGGGAGGCCAGTGACGCACTCGGGGGTGATGCGACAACGTCGGTCACCGGCTCGAGCTTGTCCTGGCCATTTTCCTGCGTCCAACGGAACACGCGGATTTGGGCATTGAGGGGCCGTGGCCCCTCGTTGCGCAGTGTGACCGTCGAGGTTGCCCCCGGGGCCGGGATATCAAGAAGAACGGGGGCGACCTGCAAAGCAGCCGCACCTGCTGCGCCGGCGTGTCCCACGAACACCGCCGCAGTGAGAGGTAGAAGTACTTGTCGCATGATCGCCTCCGTCCTGGATGTCGAATGATCAGTAATTGACGGTGACGGTGATCACGTCGGAGTAGCTGCCGGTCGCAACGGCAGCCTGAGCCGGAACGCGGCCGTAGACGGTGACCGTCTGGCTCGAACCGGTGCCGACGCCCGCGAGCGTGTCCGTGCCCTGGGTCGAACCCCAGTTCTGGCTGCGAGCAGCGTCACGGAAGAGCTGGTAGGCGATGGTGTCGGCGCCCGTGGTGCTCTTCATCTTGCGGTCAGACACCGAGGAGCCGTTGGCGCCCTGGTTCAGGCCGATAGCGAAGGGCGTCCCGTTGGTGCACTGCACGCCAATGGTCGTCTGCTGATCGATGTTGGCGGTGAAGATACCCGCTGAACCGAAGTTCAAATCGCTCAGGGCATTGAGCCGGCATTCCGCGGTCACGGTCATACGGACGTTGAAGTTACCGGTTGCAGTCTGGGCATTCGCCGGTGCTGCAGTCACGAGGGCTGCCGCGGCAGCCAAGATCAGATGATGAATACGCATGTCACACTCCCTCTCCGTCGATCGGAGTGACGCCATCAAACCAAGGGCGCGTCACCGAAGCGGAAGGGGTGAAACCATCCAAAAATACGTGGGACTACGTATTCGAATGGTGAACAAGGAGATAGCAAATCGCCTTAATAGACGCGGTTTCCGATCACGAATCGTTAGTCTTGTCAGAGTTTCACCGCTGCGGATTCCATTCGCGCAGCATTGATTGATGAACGAATTATTCTGTTGTGAGTCGAGCGGTTCATTTAATAAAATGTTTAGAAAGCAAGTCGAATTTATTCAAATATTCTTCGATATAGGTGGGTTAATTACACAGAATTGACTCTTCAGGTTGAGAATAGTTGAGATTTTTGCTTGAACTTCCCCATCGGAACGGCCCGGTCAAAATTAAGGTGCTGTTTACCGTCACAGGCTGAAAGTGTGGTTACCAAAGTGCTTCATGGCTCGATTCCCGTCGATTGATAGCCCTGTAGCCTTCTTACAAGCGTGTCGGTGAGTAACGAATGTCCCAGATTGCTTCGAAGGCTCGCGCCGCTTCGCGCATCCAGGCTTGGCTGATCGACGCCTTGGTGCCTCGGTCGGCGACCGTTTGCCTGACCGGCAATAGCGAGGCTGGGAAACGGACCCTCACGCTCGATCTCGTCGAAGCCGTTGCGACAGGCGCCACCTGGAATGGCCGTTCAGTCCGTCAGGGCGCGGTGGCCTATGTCCTGGCGTCCGGCAAGGTGCGAACCGAGGAGCGGTTGCGGACCCTGACCGACAGCGCGCCCCAGGGCACTATTCATATTCTGAAGCCCATCGGGTTGGACCTGCGTGGATTGACCCCTGGCTTCCTGCAATTTCTAAAGCGGCTCGAAACCCTCGCCGCCGGCGATCTTTCGCTCATCGTCATCGACAGCCTTTTGAATGTGGTGAAGCGCGGCGTCGACCATCCGACCGATGTGGAAGAAGTAGCAACCGCGCTCCAATTGCTGGCGCGGCGGACAGGGGCAGCCGTGGTCGTGCTCCATGACCAAGCGGTCGACGGCACGCTGGTGGGTAATAGTGCTCTGCCCAGCGCCTTCCAATATATTCTGGCTGGTCGCCATACCCGCGACGGCGGTCCCTCAGCCTTCACGGTTGCCGGCCCGTCCGGCACAGTGGTTCTGCCCCTCATCGAGGGTGTTGCCTCGGCATCCGCTGCGGTTGAGCTCTCCTTCAATAGCCAGAAGCGCCTCGATCTGTCGGCCGCCAATGATGATGCCGTCGACCGGCGCCGTTTTGATCGGTTGCCGCTGTCGATGAATGTCCTGTTCGATCCCGATGGTCGTGGATTGGCCGCCCGCACGCTCGATCTCTCCGAAGATGGCATGCTCCTGACCGGCAAGGGGCTCACCGGACTTGATCCGACGCTTTGCCATCAGGTGCTGATTACCGGCATCGGTCGGTGCCGCGTGCGAGTGGCCGCCCAGACCCCGCTCGGCACCCATTGCCAATTTGCCGGCATTGACCCGCGCACCCGCGCGGCCCTCGAAGATGTCTTGCGTCGCGAAAAGGATCGCTGCGCGGAGCGTACCCGGCTCGTGCAAGACGCCGCATGGACCATGGCGGAACGGATCGAACAAGCGATCCAGGACGGCTCTGTTGCGCTCAAGAGCCTGTTCGAGCCCCGTTACAATAAGGCAATCGCTGGAAAACCAGCTGACGCAGAGACTGCAACATCGAAGAGCAGCGAGATCCTCGCCTCCTATAGTTCCGATGTTGAACCCCTGATCGCACCGGTGATCGCGCAATTGATCGGCGCCCGCGAGGATGTCGTGGCGAGCGCCGTCGTTGATCGCAACGCTTATGCGGTGGTCTGCGCCAGCCATAAGCAGCCCGGCCCTGAAGCCCGTCGCATGTGGTGTGACCCGGTCTCGCTCAAAGCCGCGCGGAACAATCGCCCAATCTTGATCCAGGACGCCCAGTTCGGGATCGGTGGCCTCGCGACACCCTCAGGTTTCGACTTTAGCGCGCCCATCCGTATTCTGGGTCGCCATTGGGGTAGCCTGCGCGTTCAATATGCATAAGGCGATGTGATGCCGGACATGGCGTGGCGGACGCACGCCCGGCGATAGGCAT
>JBAWYY010000039.1:0-12472 GCA_037143285.1 Alphaproteobacteria bacterium
TCGGCGAGGGCCGCTTTGAATGCGATGTCGCGAATGCGCAGGGTCGAGCCCGTTAGCGTCAGTCGCTTCAGCATTAGCCAGCGCAGGTCGGCCTTCACCTCTGACCCGTTGAGGAAGGCGATCTGGACGATACGACCATCAGCCGCCGCACAGGCGATATTGCGTGCGACATAATCGCCACCGACCATATCGAGAATGACATTGGCGCCCCGGCCGCTGGTCGCATCGCTGACCGCGCGGACAAAGTCGGTGGTCTTGTAGTCGATCGCGTGATCGGCGCCGAGTGCACGACAGGCGTCGCATTTCTCAACCGAGCCGGCGGTCGCAATGACAGTTGCGCCAAAAGCCTTGGCGAGTTGGATTGCAGTCACGCCGATGCCCGAAGTGCCACCATGAATGAGAATGGTCTCACCGGGTTTGAGCGCTGCGCGGTCAAACACATTGGACCAGACGGTGAAAAAAGTCTCGGGGATACAGGCCGCTTCCACCATGGACAGGCCCTTCGGAACGGGCAGGGCATTGGTCTCATGCACAACGCAATATTCGGCATAACCGCCGCCCGCGACGAGGCCGCAGATGGCATCGCCGAGTTTGAAGCGGGTGGAACCTTCCCCGAGTGCCGCCACCGTTCCGGCAATCTCAAGACCCGGAATGTCAGACGCTCCCTTCGGCGGCGGATAACCGCCTGCGCGCTGCAACACGTCCGGACGATTAACGCCGGCTGCCACGAGCTTGACGAGAACCTCGCCTGGGCCCGGAGTCGGTACCGGACGTGACATGGGCTTGAGCACCTCCGGACCTCCGGGCGCGTCGAAGCCGATGGCGGTCATGGTAGCGGGCAAGGCGGTCATGGCAGTCTCCCGGAAAACAATAGGCTGCGGCGGTAGCACGATTGGGAGGTGCTGGGGAGGCGCAAGCATGAAATGCCGCCTCCGCGCGGGCACGAATTGCGTGTCTCATTCCGGGTGGCTTAGGTTCCGTCCATGGAGACGCCCATGAACGACGACATCTTCGCCCCTAAGAAAAAGCCGCCAATCCACGAGATCGGTATTGATCTAACAACCCTCTCGGTTGCTGAATTGCGCGAACGTATTGACCTCCTCAAGGCCGAAATCGCACGTCTCGAAACATCCATTTCTTCGAAGATGTCGAGCAAGGCGGCGGCCGAAAGCGTTTTTAAGCTTTGACTTTTCCAAACTGTATTTGGGCGTTTTAACTGGGTGTTAAGCTTTCGCGAGTATGAAAAAGACGTCTGGTTCTGCTGGACGCGAGTGGCTCCTGTCCACTCTGTTTGACGCCTCCCTGTTATCACTTTCGAGCCGCCCCCTGGGCGGCTCTTTTTTGTTTCAAGCTGTCCCACATCGGTACATTCATACCCGGCACGAGCCTTGCGAGTTATCCGCCACGGAGCCACCGTGCCGGCCCCGTTTACCTTCCTTTAACCCTTGCCTGGACTTCCAGGCCGGAAGGCGGCACGGATAAAGCGTTCGGGAGTGTCGCGTAATGTCCGAGAAGTCAGAAGCCCAATTTGTTCAGCCGACCATCGCCTTTGGCACTCGGCTTGCCGCCAGCCAGGCTTTCAAGGATCTGTTCCGTGATGGCATGGCGCTTGTCGAGGAGACTGCAGCCTATCTCGATGGTCCCGGCCGCAACGAAAGCCGGCAACTCGCTCGTGGGGCAGCGCTTGCCTATGCGACCGAGAGCATGCGTCTCACCACGCGGCTCATGCAGCTTGCCTCCTGGCTCCTCCTCCAGCGCGCTGTGAATGATGGCGAATTGACCCGCGATCAGGCCGCGCAGGAAAAGACCAAGGTTCGCTTGTCGGCGCTCGGCGTGTCCACGCCGGAGAGCACGCTCGCCGAACTTCCCGACGTCCTTGCAGGCCTCATCGGTAAAGCTATGCGCCTCCAAGAGCGCGTCGTGCACATGGACCGTCTGCTCTATGTCGACAATGCGCCTGCCGCAGTCGAACAGCCCGCAGGCAATGAAGTTGCCGCCAGCATCGACCGCCTGCATGCCGCTTTTGGCAAGGCTCGATAAGTCTCAAGAGACGCGGTCTGGATTTCACCACTTCGCGCGCCTATAAAGCCCGCCGCTTTCAGGGGAGGCGGGCAGTTGGGATGGCCGATTTCCTTTGAGCGTGCCTCACGAGGGATTCATGGCGGGTCATTCTCAGTTTAAGAACATTATGCATCGCAAAGGCCGCCAGGACGCGGCCAAATCCAAGCTTTTTGGCAAGCTTGCCCGTGAGATCACGGTCGCAGCCAAGACCGGATTGCCCGACCCGAACATGAACCCGCGCCTGCGCGCTGCGATTATTGCGGCGCGCGCGGAGAATATGCCGAAAGACAATATCGAGCGCGCCATCAAGAAGGCCTCGGGCAATGACGGCGCGAATTACGATGAAATCCGTTACGAGGGCTATGGCCCCGGCGGCGTCGCGGTGATCGTTGAAGCGCTCACCGATAACCGGAACCGCACGGCCTCTGAGGTCCGCTCTTATTTCACTAAGGTGGGCGGCAATCTCGCTGAAACCGGCGCCGTCTCCTTCATGTTCGATCGCATCGGCGTTTTGGAATTCGATGCGGCGAAAGCCGATGCCGACGCTATGCTCGAAGCGGCAATCGAAGCGGGTGCCGACGATGTCGTCTCCTCCGAGGCCGGTCACGAGATCATCACCTCGCTTGAGGGGCTGATTGAGATTTCGAAAGCGCTCGAAGCGAAATTCGGCGAACCCCGCAAATCAGCCTTGGTTTGGCGACCGCAGAATTCCATCGCGGTGGATGACGAGACCGGCGAAAAACTCGTCAAGCTTATGGATCTCTTGGACGACAATGACGACGTCCAGAATGTGATCGCGAATTTCGAGCTGAGTGACGCGCTCGCGGCCAAGATGACGGGCTGACGCGGCGGTCATCGCAACCACGGATCAAGCGCCGGCAGGCTTGTGATCGCGGCAATGGCAATCACGGCGAAGGCGGCCGGCCTAAAGAGGCTTGGTGCTGCGTGGCCGAATAAGAGGCTGCCAGCAGCCATGGCAATGCCATAGGGCGCGATGAGCCAGGCTGCGAGCCGGAAAACGTCAGCCGTGAAGACACCGGCATAGGCAAGAAGCGAACAGGACACGATTGACGCTAGCATGAAGAATGAGACGGTCGAGCCGCGCACCGCCTCGTTGCGTGCGGGGCCGGCAAGCCAGAACAGCGACAGGATCATTCCGCCAAGGCTTGCCGCGCCTGAGACGAGGCCTGAGACGACGCCGGTCGACAAGGTCAAACCAAGGCCGGGCGTCGCTGGAATGCGCCGGCCCGAGGCGAGTACTGTGAGTGAGGCGACAATAGAGAGCGATGTTGCCCAACGCAGAGGCGTCGGATCCATAGTGGTCAGCAAATAGATCCCGAAGGGCAAGCCTATGAAATAGCCGACGAAAAGCGGCTTCATCTCGCCCCATCGCGCATGGCCCCAGGCTGCACGGACCATGCCGAGCTGCATGATGCCATCAATGACCATCAAAACGCCGACAGCCGCCTGCGGTCCGAAATAGGCGCCGCCCACCGGCATGAAAATCATGGCAGCGCCAAACCCGGTATAGCCGCGCACGAGGCCTGCGAGGATCGCGGCGATGATCACCGGGATAGCAGGCATAGGACCGAGGGCGGCGATGAGGTCGGGCATCAGGCGGAAGGGCTTTTGGACGAGGGGCGGACCAATGCGGCAAGCGATTTTGAACCGATGACACATCTCCTACCATGCGCGGTCTATGATCGGACGCATGGCTGATCCGATTCGCATCCTTGGGATTGATCCCGGTCTCAGACGCACCGGCTGGGGCGTCATCGATATCTTAGGCAATCGGCTGACTTTCGTGGCCTGCGGGACAGTCACTTCCGATGACAAGAAGACGCTCGCCGAGCGGCTCGCTGAGATTCATCGAGGTCTCACCGCGGTCGTCGAATCTCATCGGCCAGATGAGGCTGCCGTCGAGCACACGTTTATCAACAAGGACCCGACGGCAACGCTCAAACTTGGCCAAGCCCGTGGCATCGCCATGTTGGTGCCGGCCCTTGCAGGGCTGCCGGTTGCAGAATACGAGCCGAACAAGGTCAAAAAATCCGTGGTGGGCGCGGGTCACGCCGACAAGACACAGATTCACATGATGATCGGGGTCTTGTTGCCGAAAGCGGAACCGAAAACCGCTGATGCGGCAGACGCTCTCGCAATTGCCATAACCCATGCCCATCACCGTGGCCCGGCAGCGCGCGGGCGGTCTGCGGTCGATTGACGGTTCTACCCTCAAAGACCCATGGTGATGCGTAGCTCAAGGGGGTGTCATGACGCCGTTCAAGACCATTGAGGCCCGAGCGGCGGCCCGCAAGGGCGGACGGGATGTGCTGGAACACCTCTTGCCGCCGGTACCAGAGCGGACGGCCCTTGTGGCACTTCCGGATGATCGCGTTCTCGCTGAAATGGCGCGCCGGGTCTTTTCGGCAGGCTTTGTCTGGCGGGTGATCGACAACAAATGGCCGGGCTTTGAAGCGGCCTTTCTCGGGTTTCAACCAAAAGCCCTGCTGTTTCAGCCTGACGAGTTCTGGCACGACCTTTCCGGCGATAGTCGTATCGTGCGCAATCCCCAGAAGATCCGCAGCGTCCGCGAGAATGCCGCCTTCGTCGACGCCATTGCGCGCGATCATGGCTCATTCGGGCAGTTCTTAGCGGCTTGGCCGAGCGAGGATCAGGTTGGGCTTATGCAGGTCCTCGCCAAGCGTGGATCAAGGCTTGGCGGCATGACGTCGCAATATCTTCTGCGTTTTCTTGGCTTCGGCGCCTTTATCACCTCGCGCGACGTGATTGTGGCGTTGCGCGATGCCGGGCTCGACATTGCCGAGAACCCAACGTCAAAAGGCGACATGACGAAGATCCAGGCGCAGATGAACGCTTGGGCCAACGAAACCGGACGCCCGGTGCAGCACATTTCCCGCATTCTCGCGATGTCGGTGGGCGAGAATGCGTCTCCTGAAGCGATCCTTAGCGATATGGAAGGCGACTAAAAGGCGCCGTCGACCGCCCCCGAATCCCCTATAAGCAGACGCGAGGGAGACATTCATGATCGGCAAACTCAAGGGCGTAATCGACAGCTATGGCACGGACTGGGTGATCGTAGACGTGCATGGCGTTGGCTATGTCGTCCATTGTTCAAGCCGAACGCTTCAGGCCCTGCCGTCGGCGGGGGAAGCTGCCGTTCTCGCAATCGAGACCCATGTCCGGGAGGACATGATCCGTCTGTTTGGCTTTGCCAATGACCTGGAGCGCGAATGGTTCCGGTTGCTCCTGACGATTCAAGGGGTTGGTACGAAGGTGGCGCTTGCCATTCTCTCCACTTTAAAACCCGGCGATCTCGCATCCGCCATTGCGCTGCGCGATAAGGCGGCGATTGCGCGCTCGCCTGGCGTTGGCCCGAAGGTCGCCGAGCGCATCATCACCGAACTGAAGGACAAGGCGCCGGGCTTCACCGATGTCGATCCGAACCTCTCAAAGCTTAGCGGCGATATCGAAGACAAGCGGGCGCCGGAGCCGATCCGCGATGCCGTCTCAGCCCTCGTCAATCTCGGCTATGCTCAGGCTCAAGCCGCAGCAGCCATTGCGGCCGCCGCAAAGAAGGCCGGCGAGGGCGCAACCGCTTCCGCACTCATTCGGCAAGGGCTGAAGGAGCTCAGTAGCTGAGAGGCAACGCTTCCAGGTCCTCTTCGTTCGTGAAGGGTTCGCAGCCGCTGGTTCTCGTCGTATGACGGGCTGACTGCACCGCACCCCCTGTTTCCACGCGTCCGTCGATTTAACGAGCTCTGCCCCCATGGCTGAACCGCCACGTCTCATCTCCGCCGAACATCGCGACGACGACGCGGATCAGACCCTGCGTCCGCAGCGATTGAGCGAGTTTGTCGGCCAGGCTGCAGCGCGTGAGAACCTGGAAGTGTTCATTTCCGCCGCGAAGACCCGCGGCGAGGCACTGGATCACGTGCTCTTTGTCGGCCCGCCCGGTCTTGGCAAGACTACGCTTGCGCAGATCGTCGCCAAGGAATTGGGCGTCAATTTTCGCTCAACCTCGGGGCCGGTGATTGCGAAGGCGGGCGATCTCGCAGCCCAGCTCACCAATTTGGAAGAGCGCGATGTCCTCTTTATCGATGAGATTCATCGGCTTAATCCAGCGGTTGAGGAAATTCTCTATCCCGCCATGGAGGATTTTCAGCTCGACCTCATCATTGGCGAAGGGCCTGCCGCCCGCTCAGTAAAGATTGATCTGGCGAAGTTCACGCTTGTGGGTGCGACGACGCGCGCAGGTCTCCTCACGACGCCCCTGCGCGATCGCTTCGGCATCCCGATCCGGCTGAACTTCTATACCGTCGAAGAACTCGACTACATCGTCACGCGAGGCGCCCGCGTGCTCGGCATTGGCATGGCGCCTGACGGTGCGCTTGAGATCGCCCGGCGGGCCCGGGGTACGCCGCGTATCGCCGGGCGCTTGCTGCGCCGCGTTCGCGATTTCGCGATTTATCGCGGCGCTGACAAGATTACCCGAGTGATCGCGGATGAGGCGCTCAACCGGTTGGAAGTCGACCAAGTCGGTCTCGATGCCATGGACCGGCGCTATTTGGCGCTGGTTGCCAAGAACTATGGTGGCGGGCCGGTCGGGATCGAAACGATTGCTGCAGCTTTGTCCGAACCGCGTGATGCGATTGAGGAGATCATCGAGCCCTATCTCATCCAGCAGGGTCTTCTTCAGCGCACGCCACGCGGTCGCGTCTTGACCGGCCATGCCTTCCGCCATTTGGGACTTGCGGAACCCGCCCGGGAATCGGCGCAGTTCCAAATGTTCCAGGACGGTTCCGATGAGTGACGCGCTTGTTCCCCTCGGCGGCGCCATCCATGGCGACACCCATATCCTCACCACACGTGTCTATTACGAGGACACCGATTTTTCCGGCGTCGTCTATCACGCGAGCTATCTGCGCTTCATGGAGCGGGGGCGGACCGATTTCGTCCGCTGTCTCGGCGTCGATCAGGGTGATCTCTATCGCAAGGCGCAGGAAGAGCTTGGTAGCGGTTTTGCTTTCGTTGTTCGCGCCATGCAGATCGAGTTCCTGCGGCCTGCGCGGATGGACGACATTCTCACCATCGAGACGCGCACGATCGATGTTCGGGGCGCAACGCTCACCAACGCCCAGCGTGTGCTGCGGGGTACCGAGGTCCTGGTCGAAGCCAAAGTCCGCGTCGCCTTTGTCGCGGGTGGCAAGCCGTCGCGGATCCCGGATGCGTTACGGGCCATGATGGTTCCGGCCACGTGATCGAGGGCTAGATCTTCTCGCGAGCCTGAGATCGGAAGAGGTGGGCGTTGGTCGTCATCTCGCCTCATCTCTTCAAGTTTTGAACGGCTCACGGACTGAATTCGGGAAAATTCTGGTTTTAACGCCTCGGATTGCGCGTCGTCTTTGCATGTTGCATTGCGGCAATAACCTATCATTAACCCTATTGCTGCCTATTTGAGGCTGCACGCTCTGGCGATCACCGCGCCACCATGACGACACATTCGGGGCTCATTCGCCTCACACCAGCGTCGTTATGTGGATTTTGGCACGATAATCGTCGCAGGAAGGTCATTTCCGGGGGCTTTGGCTCTTGTCCGGTAAGGCTTGCAGGGACCGAGAAGGAACGTATCGCCGATGAACCCCGCCGAAGTTGCTGCCCAGGCCCTTGCTGCCTCGCACTCCGATGTCTCTCTTTGGGGGCTATTTTGGGCTGCCCACTGGGTGGTCAAAAGCGTGATGATCGGTCTGATCGTCTCATCCATTTGGGTTTGGGCGATCATCGTCGAAAAGGTCCTGTTGTTTCGGCGCACCAAGAGCCAGATGGACAAGTTCGAGCAGGTGTTTTGGTCTGGCCAATCCCTGGACGAACTCTACAAATCCTTGGCTCAGCGGCCAAATTCGAGCATGGCGGCGCTCTTTGTCGCGGCGATGCGGGAGTGGAAGCGAAGCCACGAGGTGGCGACCCGCTCCTTCGCAGGCCTGCAGCAGCGTATTGATCGCGTGATGGGCCTTACCATTCAGCGCGAGGTCGAGCGGCTGGAAGCACGCCTCATGGTGCTGGCAACGGTTGCCTCCGCCGGCCCCTTCATCGGCCTGTTCGGTACGGTGTGGGGCATTATGACCTCGTTCCAGGCCATTGCAGTGTCGAAAAACACATCCCTTGCCGTGGTCGCACCCGGCATCGCGGAAGCGCTTTTTGCCACCGCCATCGGCCTTGTCGCTGCCATTCCCGCGACGATTGCTTACAATAAGCTCGTGGCCGAGGTGAACAAGCTTGCCTCCCGGATGGAGGGCTTCGCCGACGAGTTCGGCGCGATCCTGTCGCGTCAGATCGATCAGCAGGGTGGCCCTTCCCGATACGACCAAGCGGCTTAAGGGGACGATCATGGGCGTATCCTTTGGCGGATCGCAGGGGGGTGGGGGCCGACGTCGGCGCCGCGCTCATGTGATGAACGAAATCAACATCACGCCCTTCGTGGACGTGATGCTGGTGCTTTTGATCATCTTCATGGTGGCAGCGCCCTTGATGACGGTCTCAGTCCCCATCGACCTCCCGCAGGCTTCGGCGCGCACGATCCAACAGGAACGCCCGCCGATCACGGTCTCGGTGAAGGCCAATGGCGATATCTTCCTGATGGACAATCAAATTCCTGCGCCTGAACTGGTCGCTAAATTGAAAGCGATTGCGCAGAATGGTCCGGAGGAGCGTGTTTTCGTGCGCGGTGACGCCCAAGCGAATTATCAGGCGATTATGGACGTGCTTTCGACCATCAAGAACGGCGGCTTTACCAAGGTCGCGCTGGTGGCGACCGAGCGCGCGGCCCGGTGACGGTGTTGGCTTGCGGACGAGTGTAGAAGGGTAGTCAGGCGTGGCGCTGCAT
Organism: Alphaproteobacteria bacterium; assembly: GCA_037143285.1. Lineage (GTDB taxonomy): Bacteria > Pseudomonadota > Alphaproteobacteria > Rhizobiales > Phreatobacteraceae > Phreatobacter. The sequence continues at coordinate 8,963 of JBAWYY010000039.1, forward strand.
CCGCAGAAGATGGGGTTAGGGGTCTCGGTGGCCGGCCATGTGCTGTTGCTCGCCGCGGGTCTTATCGCCTTCGTCACGACGCCTGAGCCGCTCAAACTTGATACCGCCGAAAGCGTGCCGGTCGAAGTTGTCTCCGACGAGCCGCCTCAGGCGGTTCGCGGGGATCGCAATGGCCGCCAGCAGCCGACCCCGCAGCGCGTGGTGGACCGCCAGGCGCCCGAGCAACGCGAAACCCAGGATCCGCCGGAAACGCGAGTGGCCCGCGAGCGGGTTCAAAATACAGTGACCCCGCCGCCGCCCGCGCCACGCCCGCCCCAGCCACAAGCGCAGGATGACGAGGCAGCGACCCCGCCGCCGCCGACGCCTGTTGCGCGTCCAGCACCAACGCCGCCACCGCCGCGTCCCGTGCCTCAGGTGGAGCGCGAAGACCTCGAAGCCAAGTTGGCCGAACTCCAGGCCCAACAGAAGCGTGAGGAAGAGCGTCAGCGTCAGGAGACCCAGCGCCAGGAAACGCAGCGCCGCCAACAAGAGGCGCGCGAGCGCGAGCAGCGGGAGACCCGCGAACGCGAACAACGCGAAGCCCGTGAAAAGCAGGAACGCGAGCAGCGCGAAGCCCGTGAAAAGCAAGAGCGCGAGCGTCGTCAGCGCGAGGCCCGCGAACGCCAGGAGCGTGAACGGCAAGAGCGCGCGAATGCCCGTCAATTCGACCCCGCCGCCATTGCCGCAAGGCTTAATCCGACCCAGGCGGCGGTGAATGATCGCCGTGACGCGACCCGCACTGAGGCAACTGGCTCGACGCCGACGCGCACCGCCTCGCTCGGCACAGCTTCCGGATCATCGCAGCGTCTCTCGGCCAGCGAAATCGATGCGCTGAAGGCTCAGGTGCAGCAATGTTGGAACCCGCCTGCTGCCAACGCGGATGCCGGTGGCCTCATTCCTGTCATCGATGTGTCGTTTAACCAGGATGGTTCTGTGAACGGGCGACCCCAGGTTACCAATTCGCGGTCCGATCCAGCGTTTCAAGCTGCCGCCAATGCCGCGGTACGAGCCATCATGCGCTGTTCGCCTTACCGTCTACCAGCCAGCAAATACGAAGCCTGGCGCGATGTTCGCGTGCGCTTCGATCCCCGTGACATGATACGATGATTGATCGACGCCCTATGACCAAGCTGATCACCTCCCGCCGCGCCCTTGTTGCCGGACTTGCCGCAAGTGCCGCCGTTCCCCGCGCTGTCTTTGCTCAGGCACGGCGGCTCGAAATCGACATCACCCGAGGCAATTTCCAGCCGATCCCGATCGCGCTGCCCGATTTTGTTGGCGAGGGCGACCTTGGTCGCAACGTCACGCAGGTGATCGAGAACAATCTGCGCCGCTCCGGGTTCTTTCGCGTGCTCGATAAGGCGAGCTATGTGGATCGGATCGCCGATCCCGACCAGCCGCCGAACTTTGCAAGCTGGGGCGCGATCCGCGCTGACGCCCTTGTCACTGGCCGGGCAACACGGGCTGGTGACGGACGCGTCCAAGTGCAGTTCCGCCTGTGGGATGTGTTGCAGCAGCAGCAGATCGCCGGTCAGCAATTCGTCACGCAGGATGCCAACTGGCGCCGGGTCGGTCACTTGGTCTCAGACCAAGTGTTCCAGCGCATCACCGGCGAGAAGGGGCATTTCGATAGCCGCGTCGTTTTTGTCGACGAGACCGGCCCGAAGGAGCGCCGCCAGAAGCGCCTGACCATCATGGACCAGGATGGCGCCAACCTTCGTTACCTCACCCGAGGCGGCGATCTCGTGTTGACCCCGCGGTTCTCGCCGTCAACGCAAGACATCACCTATATGGCGTTCAACAACGGTGAACCCCGGGTGTTCCTGCTCAACATCGAAACCGGCCAGCGTGAGATGGTCGGTAACTTCCCCGGCATGACCTTTTCGCCGCGTTTCTCGCCCGATGGTCAGAAGATCGTTCTGGCCTTGCAGCAGGGTGGCGGCTCCTCGATCTATCAACTGGATCTGCGCTCAAAGGCCGCCTCGAAGCTCACCGACGGGTCAGCCATTGATGTGTCGCCCTCGTTCTCGCCTGATGGCTCACGCATTGTGTTTGAGAGCGACCGGGGCGGCTCGTCCCAGCTCTATGTGATGGGAGCGGGCGGCGGCGGGGCAACCCGCATCTCCTTCGGCCAAGGCCGCTACGGCACGCCGGTCTGGTCGCCGCGCGGCGACCTCATCGCCTTTACCCGGCAGGGCGGCGGGCAATTCTCCATTGGCGTGATGCGGCCCGACGGGTCGGCTGAGCGGGTCATCACGACCGGCTTCCACAATGAGGGGCCGACCTTCTCGCCCAATGGCCTTTTCGTGATGTTCTTTCGAGAGCAGGGAGCAGGGCCTCAGCTCTACCAAGCCGATATTTTCGCGCGTAGCGAAAACCGGGTGCCGACGCCAAGCTTTGGGTCTGACCCCGCTTGGGGCCCGCTTCTGTCGACATAAGGTCACAGTTTCCCGACCAAAATCCTCAAATGCGGCGAGAACCATCGCAGCGCCACGCGCTTGCCATGGTATCGCCACGGTCCGACGTGATCGGCTGTCGGTGACGCTGTGACCTTGTGGCAAAAGCTAAAAGGCGCGGCACGCAGGGCCAATCGGTTTACCAAGGATTGACCATGTGAGATGAAACGTCGTCGAGCACTAAGGTCAGTTTTTGGTGCTCTGTTATCCCATAAACAATCGCAATTTGAAGGGGTTATGTTTTTCTGATGCGCCGAGGACACGCCTCCGGTTCATCTGACTAGGGTTCACGATGTCCTACCGAGAGGGTTCGGTTAACCGTGGCGCTGGTAAAGGAAACGCAACCTTAGACACCAAAAGGAGTAACCCATGTTGACCATGATCACCGGTAAAGGCGCGAAATTTGCCGCCCTCTTGGTCATGGGCCTGGCACTCGGCGCCTGCGCTCAGACCCCCAATCCCAATGCCAACGCCAATGCTGGCGCTGCCACGCCGGGGAGCCCTCAGGACTTCGTGGTCAATGTCGGCGACCGCGTGTTCTTTGAAACCGACTCCTCCGAATTGACCCCCGTTGCCCGTGGCACCCTCGACAAGCAGGCGACCTGGCTGAACCAGTACCCGCGCTACTCCTTCACCGTTGAAGGCCATGCAGACGAGCGCGGTACTCGCGAGTACAATATTGCTCTTGGTGCCCGGCGCGCCCAGACGGTTCGGGACTATTTGTCGGCTCGCGGCGTCGGCGCGCAGCGTATGCGGACGATTTCGTACGGCAAGGAGCGTCCCGTGGCGGTGTGTAATGACATCTCCTGCTGGTCGCAGAACCGCCGTTCCGTGACGGTCCTGTCCGGCGGCGCCGGCTCTTGATCGCGGCATGACCGCGTAAAGCGAACGGCGCTCGCTTAGGCGGGCGCCGTTTTTGCTTGAACTGGCCTAGGACGTAAACTCATAAAGGGTGGGCATTTTGACGCGAGGGAATTCGGTGATCAGATTTTTTCGGGCGACCGCAAGCAAACCT
>JBAWYY010000040.1:0-12278 GCA_037143285.1 Alphaproteobacteria bacterium
GAGGCCATGGGGGCTGTGGTGCTGACGCTTCTCGTCGGGACGCTGGCGCTCGTCAGTCTCGGCGCGATTGGGGCGGCGCTGTCAGTCGCTTTGCGGCGCGGGGGCCTCTTGATGGCGATCCTTGTGTTGCCGCTGACCATTCCTGTGCTCATCTTCGGGGTCTCGGCCACGACGGCCGTGATCGTTGGCCCAGTGCCCTTTGGGGCGCCGTTCCTGGTGCTATGCGGGCTGAGCCTGTTTGCGCTTGTGCTCGGGCCCATTGCTGCGGCCGCGGCTATTCGCTTTGGGCTCGAATAGAGATCACGCCGCCAAAGGGCATTGTGCGGAATTGAGCGCGATGGCCCTGCGTATCGATAGCGCCATCACGCCAACGCTCACATCGGGCCCTTGGTCGCGTCCCAGGCCTTTGGCATTTTCGCGATGAAGCGATCGAGCCAAGCCACTAAATGTGGGTGAGTGGCACGCCATTTTCCTTCAAAGCGGAAGTCTTGATAGGCAAGGGCACAGGCGACCGAAATCGTGCCGATGTCGATGCCATCGCCTGGCACATTGGCTTCGAGATGGGCGAGGCCGCGAGCAACCTTGCCCCTTTGGTGGTCGAGCCACTTCTGCTCGCGGCGGTCTTCCGCGCGGAACACGAGTTCGTATCGCTGGAGAATGCCGGCATCCATGATCCCGTCGGCGAGTGCCTGCAAGGTGAGTGCGGCAATGCGGGCGCCGCCGTCCGCTGGGATGATTTTGCCGCCGCCGGCTTCAAGATCAAGAAACTCAAGGATCACCCGGCTGTCATAGACAACTGAACCGTTCTCAAGGACCAAAGCTGGAATCTTTCCGAGCGGGTTCTGCGCACGCAGCGAGTCAGTTTCTGACAGTGTATCAGCCGCCACCACCTCGACACGATCTGCGAGATTGAGATGGGCCAGGGCCAGCTTAATCTTGCGGCCAAAAGGGGAGGGCGGGGACGAGCGCAGAACGAGGGGCATGATCAACTCCAGAATGGGAGCAGACCTTCGCCGCCACGACAGGGGTGGTCAAGGCACGAGATCGGATGGCCAGGGCTGCCGGTCGCGGCAGCGTGCGATTTTCTCACACATGGCAAAGTGGAAACGTTCGCTCACCGGGCGGTTCAAGTCCCGTGAGGCCAAGGGAGACGAAGCAATATCTTACGGCAGCAATGCGAGATTGACTGCTTTAGGACCTTTGCCCCGCTTGTCCGGCTCCAATTCGAACTCCAGCTTCTGACCCTCGGTCAGAGAGGCCAAGCCCGAACGTTGGACCGCCGAAACATGGACGAAAATGTCCTTGCCGCCGTCGTCAGGCTTGATGAAGCCGTAGCCCTTTTCCGTATTGAAGAATTTGACGGTGCCCGTCATCGACATGCTGGTATGCCCTTTCCATGCACTGACGGGTTCGCCCTATGCGAACCACCCCCGAACCTCGTTCAGGTCGAGGCCGATGTGACTGGAAAGAGATGGCATGATGCGATCCCGACCCTCGTCGTTACGAACCCACGACCCTCACGTTGTGAAATCGTAACAGGAGGTAGCGCCGGTGCCCAGCCCCTATTTTTTTGCGAATGAGCTATGTCAAATTGTCTAGGGAAGTGGACGGCTGCTGGCGTGAGCGGCCCTAAGGCCTCAGGCTCAACCCGGCAAAATGAGGCGGCGTTCTCGCTGATGACGCACAGGGCACATCGGTAATGCGCCAGTTCGTGACATTGAGGCTCATGGAACAGACGGCCAAACGCTCACCCGATGCGGTCCTTAGGCAAACGCTTTCGCCGAGTTGCCAATCCCGTCCCGCAGCGCGGCAGGTACAATCGGGCAATGTCACGGGCGGCCCCGGCGTAAATGGCGCCCGCTGCGAAGGGCTAGCATCTTGGGACAAGCTCGGTTCAATCAGCGCGACGCTGAGGCAAACCAAAGCAATGAAACGGCGGCCGAGCATGGGAAAACCCTAGCATGGCCGCCGATGTTACAAAACAGGATTGCCCTGCGGGCGGTCGATCACTCGGTGACGAAGCGGGTCGTTCCGGCGCGACGGTTCCAATAGAGCGTCACGCGGCTCACCTGGCACAAGTTCACGCCGCGGAATTCTGAGTTCTCGCCGTCGTCATAGACGACCTTTATGTCCCAGTTGCAGGCGCGCGTGGAGGGACGGAAGCGGACGTTGAATTGACGGCCTTCAGCGAGCGTGTTGTCGCCGAGGAGATCGCGGCCCCAGTTGCGGTCGTTGGCAGAGCTCACATAGATCTCGTTGATTTGATAGCCCGTGCGGTTCACGAGGGCGAAATCTTGCTGCCCCTGGGCGCTGGCAACCGATGACAGGGTCGTTGAGGCAAAGATTGCGAAGATGATGGCCAGAAGTGCGCGACGCATGGAAAACTTCCCCTTTGATTTCGCCGCGTGGACCACTCCTTAAGCGCGACGGTTTTTTGACCGGGAGAACTTCTTGTCCCTTCTCGGTCTGGTCAATGAGGAATTCTACCAAAACGGCAAAACCCACATCGGCCTTTGGTCGATATGGGTTCGCCGTCAATGATCAGGTGACTTAGGTGAAGTATTGACCGCCATTGATCGACAGGGTTGACCCGGTAATGAACCCGCCGTCGTCAGACGCGAGGAACACCACCGCTCTTGCAATCTCTTCGGGCTTGCCGAGGCGCCCGACCGGGATTTGCGGGATGATCCGGGTCTTCAGCACTTCCGGATCAATGGCCGCGACCATTTCAGTGCCGATGTAACCGGGGCAAATCGCGTTCACCGTGATGCCCTTATTGGCATTTTCCTGGGCGAGCGCTTTGACGAAGCCGATGTCTCCTGCCTTTGAAGCGGAGTAGTTCACTTGGCCCATCTGGCCCTTTTGCCCATTAATCGAGGAGATCACGATGATGCGGCCGAAGGAGCGTGCGCGCATCCCGTCGATCACCGGGCGGGTAACATTGAAAAGGCTGTCGAGATTGGTGCGGATGACCGATGACCATTGGTCCTTGGTCATTTTATGAAAGAACCCGTCGCGAGTAATGCCGGCATTGTTGACGAGGATGTCGATAGGGCCGACGTCTTTCTCAACGGCGGCAACGCCAGCGGCCGAGGCATCGAAATCGCCCACGTCCCATTTGAAGACGGGAATGCCGGTCTCCGCTTTGAACTTGGCTGCGGCTTCGTCGTTGCCGGCATAGTTGGCAGCAACCTTATAGCCTGCGGCAAGGAGAGCCTTGGAGATGGCGCCACCGATGCCGCGGGTCCCGCCGGTGACAAGTGCAACCTTAGACATTTCTGACCTCTGACGCGTTTCCTGGAAGGGTTTTGTTCTGCCCGAGCTTTTTGCCCGGTTCGGTGCCGCTTTTGCTGACACTCTTGCGGGGGTGGAAAACACCACCCCCGGAGCCCCGTATTGTGAGCGCCCTATCAGCGCTCACCATCGTCGATTAGCGTTCAACGCACATCGCAACGCCCATGCCGCCGCCGATGCAGAGCGTGGCGAGGCCCTTCTTTGCATCGCGCTTTTGCATCTCATGGAGCAGCGTGACGAGAACGCGAGCGCCGGACGCACCGATCGGGTGACCGATGGCGATGGCGCCGCCGTTGACATTCACCTTGTTGGTGTCCCAGCCCATATCTTTGTTGACCGCGATGGCCTGGGCCGCAAAGGCTTCGTTGGCTTCCACGAGATCGAGGTCCTTCGCGGTCCAGCCGGCCTTTTCAAGCGCCTTGCGCGAAGCCGGGATCGGGCCGGAACCCATGATCGCGGGATCAACGCCAGCGGTTGCCCAGGAGCGGATGGTGGCGAGCGGGGTCAGCCCACGGCGCTTAGCCTCCGAAGCACTCATCAGGACGAGCGCTGCAGCGCCGTCGTTGATGCCGGAGGCATTGCCGGCGGTGACGGTGCCGTCCTTTTTAAAGGCCGGGCGCAGCTTGGTCATGTCGTCCAGTTTTGCGCCGTCGCGGATATATTCGTCCTGATCCACAACCACATCGCCTTTGCGCGTGGAGATCGTCACCGGCACGATTTCGTCCTTGAAGCGGCCGCCTTTACGGGCAGCTTCAGCTTTGTTCTGAGAGGCGACCGCGAATTGGTCCTGCTCGGCACGAGTGATCTGCCACTTCTCAGCGACATTCTCAGCCGTCATGCCCATGGGATAGCCATGGAACGCATCCACCAAGCCATCCTTCATCATGCTGTCGGTCATCTGGGCATCGCCCATCTTCACGCCATTACGAAGATGCATGACGTGAGGCGCCTGGCTCATGCTCTCCTGGCCGCCGGCCACGATGATCTTGGCGTCGCCATTGGCGATCTGCTGCATGCCGATCGCGACCGTGCGCAGCCCCGAGCCGCAGAGTTGGTTCAAGGCCCAAGCGGTCTTTTCGGCGGGAATGCCGGCCTTCATTGCGGCCTGGCGCGCAGCGTTCTGGCCCTGACCGGCGGTGAGAATCTGACCGAAGACCACCTCATCGACCTCATCGCCACGCACATGAGCGCGCTCAAGAGCAGCTTTAATGGCAATAGCACCCAATTCATGGGCAGGCAGCGACGAAAGTGCGCCGTTAAAAGACCCTACGGGCGTACGCGCGGCCCCGACGATGACGATTTCCTCGGACATAACGATCCCCCTTTGTGAGAGTTTGGCTCAAGAGCAGTCTTAGCGTTTCTTGGTTGTTGACCATTGGCGACCGGCTCCCCCGAAGTCAACCTTGCGGGAAAACGGATGCTTCAGTCTTTCGACCGAGAGCCCTATGGCTTTGGTCGTGCTTTGCATCGAAACCATGATCTATAAAATCATGGCAGGGAGCCGTCAGAAGCCCTATTGTGACGATATATAGAGCGAGTCCGGCATGCGACCGGGCCAATCGGGGATCAAGGACACGCGATGGCTAAGAACGATCCGGTCACGATTAAGAAATACGCCAATCGACGCCTCTATAACACGGGCACCTCCACCTATGTGACGCTCGAGGACCTCGCAGCCATGGTCAAGGGTGGTGAGGATTTCGTGGTTTTTGATGCCAAAACCGGGGAAGACATCACCCGATCGGTGCTTGCTCAGATCATTTTCGAGCAAGAAGCCAAGGTTGGACAAAATCTTTTACCCATTCCGTTCCTGCGCCAACTCATTCGGTTTTATGGTGACAGCGTCCAACTGCTGGTGCCTCGTTACCTAGAGATGTCGATCGACAGCTTTTCGAAAGAGCGAGAGAACCTCCGCAATAAGCTCGGCAGTCCCTTTGGGATCGGCTCGATCGGCACCTTTGAGGAAGTTGCGCGGCGGAACATGGAAATGTTCGAGCGCGCGTTTTCGCTGTTTAATCCCTTTGTGAAGCACGGTGACACTGCCAAAGGCGAGACTGTGAGCGCGCCGACTGACGCTCCCGCGCAGTTGGAGGCGCCCGTGCGGGCGACCGATCTCGATGAACTGAAACAGCAGCTTGCGGATATGCAGTCCAAAATCGACGCCTTGTCGCGTCGATAGGAGATGGAGCCGGTATTAGCCGGCTTTTGCTTCCAAGTCGGGCGCAACCCACGGGCGCTCCTCGACCGCAGAGCCGGTAAAGGCGCCCTGGAGGAAGTCGCAGCCCATATCGGCCAATCGAGTGGCGACTGCGTCGTTTTGCACCCATTCGGCGACCGTCCGAAGGTCCATGTGGCGCGCAAGCCCAAGCAACGTCTCAACAAAATGGCGGTCGTCGGCGTTCTTGTCGAAATTTTCGACGAATGCGCCATCTATTTTTACGCAATCGACGCCAAGGCGCCGGAGATTGCGGAACGAGGTGTATCCGGCACCGAAGTCGTCAATAGCCACGCGAATGCCGAGATCCTTCACCTTCGAGATGAAGGCACGTGTGTCTTCGATGTCGGCAATGGCGGAGGTTTCAGTGATCTCGACCATGAGCCGCTCAGCGACACCGGTGTTGCGGCGGGTGTGAGCGGCAAGGGCTGCGAGCCATTCTTTGTCTAAGGTCGTTGCCGGAGAGACATTCACCGAGAGATTCACCTCCGGGGATGCGACCAACTCCGACACTGCGAGTTCAAGAACGCGGGAATCGATGAGCCGCACCAAGCCGAGCTTCTCGGCAATCGGAACGATGGACCCTGCCGCAATCACTGTTCCGTCATGGCGCCTCAGCCGTAGCAGGCATTCATAGGATGTTGCGCCGCGCTCGCCCTGCGCTGACACGATGGGTTGGAAGGCAAGCCCGATCCGGCGCTCATTCAGAGCGCTGACGATTTCATCGGTGACCCGAATATTTTCTTGTCGCGCCATATCGCGGGCCGCATTCGGCACGTGAACCGCAAAGGTGCCACGCCGGCGAGTGCGAATGCTGTCGAGCGCCTCATGGGCGCGGGCCAAAGCCTCGGGCATCGTGCTGGCGTGGCGAGGCGCGAGAACGGCCCCAACGGTTACGCTCGCAACGATTGGCCCAGCTTTGGTTTGAAACACATCGTCGTTGACGGCCGCGACCAATCGTTCAGCTGCGACTGAGAGATCATTGGACGAACAGTTCCGCATGAGGATGCCGAACTTATTGCCGGACAGTCGGCCGATCACATCGCCGCCGCGAAGACGCCCGCGCAACCGACGACCAATGGCCGAGATAATTTCATCGGTCACTGCGAAGCCGTAGGCGTCGTTGTAATGGGCGAGATTGTCGATACCTATGACAAGCAAGCCAACGGCGCCTCGGACTTTCTCCGCATCGACGATCGCCTCTTCAAGCGTTGCCGTAAAGCGCGGGCGCGCCATTAGGCCGGTGAGCGGGTCGACCTCGCTTGCCTCGGTGAGTTTTGTGACGTGGTCGTGGCGGTCGTTGACCACCCGCACAACGCCATGGGCGCGCTGGGGGCGCCCGTCATCGGAGGCAAACCAGCGGCCGGTATCTTCGATCCACAGCGTCACACCGGGTGCCGGGATGATCGGATATTCAATGCAATAGGGAACGCCGTCACCGCTATCCCGGGTGCCGGAATTAACAACCGTTTCATAGCGCCCATGCGCCGCCTGGGGCGAGAGCAATTGGGCAAAGCTGCGGCCATTGGACAAGGCTGCGTCGGCCACGCCGCCGAGGACTGCCCCGGCATTGGCGCTCCAGGTCAGCTGATCAGAGGGAATTGACCATTCGTAATGCGCTGTCGCGATCGACGACAGAATGTCGGCCGGGGAAAGTGAGAATTTTGACGCGGGGGCCGAACTCAAAGGACACCATGCAGATGACGTTTTCTGACCTCCAGTCCTATCCTGGAACTAGTAAACGAACAGTTTTAAATGCGATCGAAGTCGGCTGAAATCCCTTGTGCCATGAATGACTTATTGCCGATATTGTATTCAATCGCGAAGATGGAGGTATAAATTCACCGCCGCTAGTTTCGGTCATCGGGAAGGATGGGCAGAGGATGAAATTCGATGCCATCGTCGATCAGCGCTTTGGCCTCATCTGGCGTCGCTGTCCCATGAATTGTTCGGACCTCGGCCTCGCCGTCATGCATCCGGCGCGCCTCGTTGGCGAAGCTACTACCAACGTTGTCGGAATGGGCGATGATATGGTCACGCAGTTCTTTGATTTTCTGGCGCAGTTCCCGTTCTTCCGATGAGATGACGGCAACTGGAGCTGGCTCATCCGCGGCAGGTGCTGCGGGGTGATCGACGCTATGTCGGTCACGCCTTGCGACTTGCGGCGCCATCAAAGCCTTGGTCACTTTGGCAGAGCCGCAAAAGGGACAGGTGATCAAGTTGCGCGCTGCCTGATCATCAAAGCTTGAAGATGAGGGGAACCAGCTCTCAAACTGATGCTCCTTCGAGCAAGCGAGCGCGAACTTGATCACGTGAGCGTCTCCAGCGTGAAAGCGCGACCGTTGGAAAGCGAGGGGATCCGCCCACGCGTTTCGCTGACTTTTGCCGGATCGATTTCGGCCAAGATAACGCCGGGCTCGTCGTGATCTGCCTCGGCGATAATCGTGCCCCAGGGGTCGATGATGAGGGAATGACCATAGGTCTCACGGCCGCAGGCGTGGCGTCCGCCTTGGGCTGCCGCGATCACAAAAGCCCCGGTTTCGATGGCGCGCGCGCGCATTAGCACGTGCCAATGGGCTTTGCCGGTCGGGACCGTGAATGAGGATGGGATGGCCATCACGGCGGCGCCGGCCTCGGCGAGGGCGCGATAGAGCCCGGGAAAGCGCAGGTCATAGCAAATGGTGATGCCGAGCTTCAGCCATGGAAGGCTGGCCACGACAGCGGTCGAGCCAGGCTGATAGGCGGCCGACTCGCGATAGCTTTGCCCATTGGCGAGATCCACATCGAACATATGGATCTTGTCATATCGCGCAGCGATCTCTCCCGTCGGGGTAATCATAAAGCCGCGATTGGTTGCGCGGTTCTCGCCGATTTTCAGTGCCAGGGATCCAATGTGGAGATGGATGCCCAAGGCGCGAGCTTCCGCGCGCAAGACCTTGAGTGAGACATCATCGTCCTCGGCCGTGATCTCTTCGAAAAATTTCGGGCGATCAGGCTGGAGGATATTGGTCATCTCCGGCGTTTGCACATAGGCCGCGCCGCCGGCTGCCGCCTCGCGGATAAGCGCCAAGGATTGTTCCAAGCTGATGCTCGGAACAACATCGGCGCGCATCTGGACGCAAGCGGCGACGAAGGGACCAGTCATGTCAGCCGATTAGGCCGCAAGCAGCGGATCAAGGCCGCCGGCTTCATCAAGTGCTGCGAGATCGTCAAAACCGCCGACATGCTTCGAGCCGATAAAAATCTGCGGCACGGTGGTACGTCCGCCGGATTTCGCCAGCATTTCGGCACGCCGATCAGGAGTGACCATCAGGTCAATCTCAGTGAAAGCAGCCTTCTTCGCGGTGAGGAGCGATTTGGCCGCGTGGCAATAGGGGCAGTAGTCCTTGGTGTAGATGACGATCTCAGGCATGGCGGGCCTCAACAGGAGTTGATCGCTAGATATGGATGGTGCCAGCGCCGTCGACAACCCTTGCCGCCGTCAAGACATCGATGCGTACAGCGCCCGCCCGTCGCAGCGCCCGTGTGCAGGCCGCAACCGTCGCGCCGGTTGTCAGAACATCGTCCACAAGGATGATCCGCCGCCCCCGCACCCAGCCTAATCTCTCCGGCGATACCTTGAAGGCGCCCTGCACATTAGTGGCACGGGCAGCCTTGGAGAGACCGATCTGGTGGCGGGTGCGTTTGCCGCGTACCAACAATTGCGGCTCGTAAGCGACCCCTGAGATCGCGGCGACCGCGCGAGCTAGCTCGGCTGCTTGATTGAACCGCCGTGAGAAAAGGCGTGTCCAATGGAGCGGCACCGGGACCAGGGCATCGGCGTCGGTGAGCAAGCGATGACCGGCGCGGGCCATCCAGCGAGCGAGGACCGGGCCTACCTCTTGGCGGTCGCCATATTTGAGGGCGTGGATCAAGGCGCGACCGACGGCGTCATAGCGAAAGGCTGCCCGAGCGCGATCAAAATCGGGAGGATTGGCAATGGCTGCGGGCGACAGAGCGCCCGGCCCTATGTCGAAGGGGAGCGGCGTGCCGAGGCGCTCGCAGACGGGTTCTGAGATGAAGCTGACTTGCTTCCAACAGGATGGGCAGAGCGCATTGTGGTCGGCGACCGGATCCCGGCAGGCCGCGCAGACCGCCGGCAATAAGAGATCGAGCGCGGCATGAAAGATCCGCGCTCGTCTCGTCGGCTGTGATGACGTGGGTGTTCCCGTCGCCTCATCCATTGATCGAGACTAGCCGCAAAACGGGCTTGCCTCGATCAGGGGCTTGCCGGGTATGGGCCCTAGCTGACCTCAGGCGTGGCCGGAGATCCACTGCTTCAAGGCTGCCTGGGGCGAGGCACCGGTCTTGCGGTCGACAAGCTTGCCGTCCTTGAAGATCATCAAGGTGGGGATGGACATGATCCCATAATCGGAGGCGATCTTGGGGTTCTCGTCCACGTTCACTTTGACGATTTTGACCTTGTCGCCCATCTCGCCCGAGATGGCGTCAAGCGCCGGCGCGATCATGCGGCAGGGGCCGCACCAGGGTGCCCAGAAGTCAACCACGACCGGCACGCCGGACTTGATGACATCGGTATCGAAATTTGCATCGGTCGTGTGAGCGACGGCACCCATCGTAGATCTCCAGCGCTGCGGCTTGATGAATCGGAGAGCGAAGATGGGATCGCCCCGCCGGGGCGTCAAGGCTCAGGCGTGCGATGTTCACCCCTTCGTGACGCGGGACAGCATCTGCTCGACGCCAAGCGTCACCAGGCCGATGGCAAGGCCCCAGAAGGCGGCACCAACGCCAAAGAGGGTGAGGCCCGAGGCCGCGACTGCGAAGGTGAGGAGGGCCGCGAAGCGCGTCTCCGCGACATTCATGGCGCTTGCAAGCGAGGCCATGAGCGCGCCCGAGAGCGCAAGGCCTGTGACGGTCACGATCAGCGCCTTGGGCATGGCCGCGAAGAGCGCCACAAACGAGGCCGCAAAGAGTGCAATGACCGTCCAACAGGCGGAATAGGCAACGGCTGCGACCCAGCGCTTATCACGATCAGGATGGGCGTCGGGACCGGCGACGATCGCCGCCGTAATGGCCGCCATATTGTGGGTATGGGCGCCGAAGGGGGCAGACAGCATGGAGCCAAGGCCGGTGACGAGGAGCGCAACCCGCACCGGTGGCTCATAGCCATTAGCGCGTAGCACAGCGAAGCCCGGTAGGTTCTGGGCGGCCATCGTGACGAGATAGAGCGGTACGGCCAATCCGATGATCGCTGCGAATTCAAAGCGCGGCACAATGATCTCGACATGCGACAGGGTTACGCCGGACGGCAGGGGACCGGAAAGGCCAAGGATCAAGGTCAAGATGATGCCAACCGCGAGCACGGCCAACATGGCCGCTGCCGGGGTGATGATCCGCAGAACAAGAAATAGCGCCACCATCGGCAGGACAAGGGCCGGCGCCTGGGGCACGGCAAGCGCCACCTCCGCCACGAAGCGAAACAGGACGCCCGCCAACATCGCGCCGGCAATACCGGCGGGGATCTTGGCCACGAGATCAGCCAGCGGCTTGACCGCAGCCGTTGCCACGATGAGCGCACCGGTGACAAGGAAGGCGCCAACGGCTGCCTCCATCCCGAGGCCGGATGTGGCTGCGATCAAAGCCGCGCCCGGTGTCGACCAAGCGAGCACCACCGGCATGCGATAGCGAAGCGTCAGAAACAATCCGCCCAAGAGCTTGGCAACGGCAATCGCACAGAGCCACGATGTGGTTTTCCCCGGTGTCGCGCCGACGGCTTGGGCCGCAGCAATCACCAGAGCAACCGTGCCTGCAAAGCCCACAAGGGTTGCAATCACGGCCGCTGAAAGTGCCGAAAGCGGGAGCATCGATGCGACAGCGGTGTTTGACCCTCGCCGATCAGGCCTCCAGACGCCGTTCGACGAGTTTCGCCCAATAGCTCATGCCGAGCGGGATGATGTCGTCGTTGAAGTCATAGGCGGGGTGGTGGACGGACGCGGTATTGCCTTGGCCGATGAAGATGAAGGCGCCAGGGCGTGCTTCGAGCATGAAGGAGAAGTCCTCGCCGCCCATAACCGGGGTTGCATTGCGGTCGACCCCGTCGGCGCCGACAATCGCTTCGGCCGCATCGGCGGCAAAGATCGCGTTTTCGGCATGGTTCCGCGTTACCGGATAGTCGCGCGAATAATGACAGGTTGCCTTCGCGCCCATCATGGCCGCGGTCCCCTCCACCACTTCCTTCAAACGCTTTTCCATGAGGTCGCGCATCTCAGGCTCAAGGGTGCGGACCGTGCCGTAAAGCGTCGCGGTTTGCGGAATGACATTGCTCGCGTGCCCGGCTTCAACCCGACAAATGGAAATCACCGCGTTCTTCAAGGGATCGAGGTTGCGCGACACGATGGATTGGACCGCCACAATGATTTGTGCTGCCACCAACACGGTGTCGACGGCGAGGTGGGGCTTCGCGGCATGGCCGCCCTTGCCTTCAACCTCGATGCGAATTTCGTCTGCTGAGGCGAGCAGCGGCCCAGGCCGGGTCGCGAATTTGCCGACCGGTAGGCCCGGCGCATTGTGCATGCCATAGACTTCCTGGATGCCGAAGCGCTCCATCATGCCGTCATTGACCATCTCACGACCGCCACCGCCGCCTTCTTCCGCCGGTTGGAAGATCATGATGGCGGTGCCGTCGAAATTGCGGGTTTCCGCTAGATATTTGGCGGCCCCCAACAGCATGGCGGTGTGACCGTCATGGCCGCAGGCGTGCATTTTGCCC
>JBAWYY010000041.1:0-12213 GCA_037143285.1 Alphaproteobacteria bacterium
GCGAACGCCAGATAGGGGTTGGCGGTCGGATCGGGGAAGCGAACCTCAACGCGCTTGGCCTTGGGGTTGGCAGTCCATGGAATACGGCAGGAGGCCGAACGGTTGCGCGCGGAATAGGCGAGCAGCACCGGAGCTTCATAGCCGGGGACGAGGCGCTTATACGAGTTCGTCGACGGATTGGTGAACGCGTTCAGCGACTTGGCGTGCTTGATAATGCCGCCGATATACCAGAGGCATTCCTGGCTGAGGTCGGCGTACTTGTTGCCGGCGAACAACGGCTTGCCGCCCTTCCAGATCGACTGGTGCACGTGCATGCCCGAGCCGTTGTCGCCGAAGATCGGCTTCGGCATGAAGGTAGCGGTCTTGCCATAGATGTTGGCGACCTGATGGATGCAGTACTTATAGATCTGCATCTGGTCGCCCATCTTCACGAGCGTGTCGAACTTCATGCCGAGCTCGTGCTGGGCAGACGCCACTTCGTGGTGATGCTTCTCGACCTTCACGCCCATCTTGGCCATGGCGGCGAGCATTTCGCCACGCATGTCCTGGAGGCTATCGATCGGCGGCACGGGGAAGTAGCCGCCCTTGGTGCGCACGCGGTGGCCGAGATTGCCGCCTTCGTAATCGGTGTAGGAGTTCGAGGGCAGCTCCGAGGAGTCGACCTTGAAGCCGGTGTGATAGGGCTCAGCGGCGAACTTCACGTCATCGAAGACGAAGAATTCGGCTTCCGGACCGACGAAGATCGTGTCGCCGATCTTGGTCGACTTCAGATAAGCCTCGGCCTTCTTGGCCATGCCGCGGGGGTCGCGACCATAGGGCTCGCCGGTCGTCGGCTCGAGCACGTCGCAGACGATGGAGAGCGTCGTCTCGGCGAAGAACGGGTCGATGGTGGCCGTCGACGGATCGAGCATGAGGAGCATGTCCGACTCGTTGATCGCCTTCCAGCCGGCGATCGACGAACCGTCGAACATCGTGCCTTCGCTGAAGATCTCTTCATCGATCATCGTGATGTCAAAGGTGACGTGCTGCCACTTGCCCCGCGGATCGGTAAAGCGGAGATCGACGTATTTCACGTCGTTATCCTTGATCATTTTCATTACATCTTTGGCAGTCGCCATAGTGTGCTTCCTCTCGCTGGCACTCTTGTCTCAATATCGGCCGACAGGGTCGGCCGTGTTCCTCAGATCGCGTCGAGTCCGGACTCGCCGGTGCGGATGCGGATCGCCTCCTCGATGGTCGACACGAAAATCTTGCCATCGCCAATCCGGCCCGTCTGGGCGGCGCGGCGAATGGCATCGACGGCCTTGTCGACCATTTCGTCGGGCATGACGATCTCGATCTTCACCTTCGGCAAGAAATCCACGACATATTCGGCGCCGCGGTAGAGTTCGGTATGCCCTTTCTGGCGACCAAACCCCTTCGCTTCCGTGACAGTGATGCCCTGGAGCCCCACTTCTTGGAGCGCTTCCTTCACTTCATCAAGCTTGAACGGCTTGATGATCGCCTCGATCTTCTTCATTTGCGAACCTTCTTACCGGGTCCCGCTAGTCCGCAGCGCAAGCGCCGGAAACTCCTCGGGCCCCAACGCGGGCTAGCAGAACCCGTGCCACAGTGGAAGCCACACGAAAAGCCTCGAAATCTCAACGCGAAGGAGAAAATTCGCGAGGTATGACCACGCGTCGCATTCATGATGAGATCAAAAAAAGTGCAGAGAGCTTAAATCATAGGCAATGACTTGCGGCAAGCATCAGAGTTGCGTGGGGCGTCGCCTTTTCTTTGTGCAGAGACATCTTTGTCGCGGGATGTCGGGGGCGTTGACGGCATGATCCCGCCGCGCTCACTCTTGCACTTAAGGATGGGATCAAATGAGCGACGAGAGGACCGGCCCTGAGCTTTTGACGCCCGCCGAAATGGCCGAGGCTGATCGCTTGACCATTGCGTCTGGTACGCCCGGTGCGACCCTCATGCGGCGTGCAAGCCGGGCGGTGGCCGATGTCGTCGCGCGCATGGTGCCGCTTGGCACGCGCATTCTCGTGCTCTGTGGGCGTGGCAATAATGGCGGCGACGGCTATGGCGCTGCCCGCATTCTGTTGCGCGAGCGGGGCTATCCGACGGTCGTTGCTGCCGAAGGTCCACCCGATGAACGCGCAGTCGATGCAGTCGCCATGGCGAAGGCCTGGGACGGGCCGGTGATCGGCTTTGACGCGGTGGATTGTGAGCCGCCCGATCTCGTGGTCGACGCGCTCTTAGGGGCTGGACTCACCCGTGATGTGGACGGGGCGACACGGGCGCTGATCGAACGGATCAATGCCTCGGGCTGCCGGGTGGTGGCGGTGGACCTGCCGAGCGGTGTCGACGGCGCAACGGGCGCCGTGCGCGGCGTGGCGATCCAAGCGACCGAAACCGTCACCTTCGCCCGCATGAAACCCGGCCACGTGCTCTTGCCCGGCCGCTTGCAGACCGGCGTCACGCGCCTTGCCGATATCGGCATTGAGAACGAGACCGTCGCCAAGGTCGGCCCGAAGGCTTTCGTCAATGGGCCGGCCATCTGGCGTCAGCAGCTGGCGCTCCCTTCGGTCGCGGGCCACAAATATAGCCGTGGCCATGCGGTGGTGGTGTCGGGGCCGTTGACGGCGACAGGGGCCGCGCGGCTTGCCGCGCGCGGGGCGCTGAGAGCCGGTGCCGGCCTCGTCACCCTTGCCTCGCCGCTTGAGGCGCTCGGCACTAATGCAGCCCATCTCACCGCCATCATGCTCGCGCCCATGGAGGGGCCGGCGGGCCTCGATGCGATCCTGGCCGATCCCCGCAAGAATGCCGTCGGTCTTGGGCCGGGGCTGGGGGTGGACGAGGGCACCCGGGCGCTGACGCGGGTCGCGCTTGCGTCAGGTGCCAGCGTCGTGCTCGACGCCGACGCACTCACAAGCTTCGCGGGCGACCTTGAGGGCCTCGCGAGCCTCATCAAGGCCCGGCCCGAGCGTCCCGTAGTGCTCACCCCCCATGGCGGCGAGTTCGCGCGCCTGTTTCGAAGCCTCATTCGTGAAGAGGGGGCGCATAGGCGCTCCGGCTCAAAAGGCGCATCCAAGCTTGAGCTTGCCCGCGAGGCGGCGGCCCTCTCCGGCGCCGTCGTGGTGCTGAAGGGCGCAGATACCGTGGTTGCGAGCCCCGATGGGCGGGCCAGTGTTGCGACCAATGCGCCGCCCTGGCTTGCAACTGCGGGGTCCGGCGATGTGCTGGCCGGCATCGTGACGGGGCTCCTCGCTCAGCGCATGCCGGGTTTTGAGGCGGCGAGCGCGGCCGTCTGGCTTCATGGTGAAGCGGGCCAAGTCGCTGGCATCGGCCTCATCGCCGAAGACTTGCCCGAAGCGCTGCCGAAGGTCTGGGCGGGGTTGCTGGAGGACTGAGGTCCCGTGTGAGGGTGAGGCTCAAGGGGGCTCAGTGCCAGGTCTCGCGCCGCGGGCGGTGTGCTTGAGGCGGTTGGTCAAATGTGATAGGAATATTGTCTGGATCGCCGCTGATTTGCACATCGTTGCACGCATTGCACAACATACAGCTTTTCGAGGTTGTGCATGTGCAAGTGTCATAAGCCGACTCACGATCAGAGCCTCTTCCCTTAGGTCACCTCAAACCAGCTCACCAGCGGGCCGCGCGCCTCGCCGATGGCTTGGGCGGCGATCACCCACTTGCCGGGATTGTCGGCGAGGAAGGCGATCCGCGACGTCGTGCCCGGCGCTAACATGATGGTATCGAGGAAGAAGGGCTTCCAGCCGTCGTCGACGCCATCAAGAAGCCGCGCGGCATGGCCGTGGAGCTGTACGGCTTGGATGGCCTTGGTGTCATTGGGCAATCCGATCGCGACCACCGTGCCCCGGCGCACCCGAAAATCGGGTTCGGCCCTGGGCGAGCGATCAGTTTTGCCCGCAAATCGGGTCTCGCCGTCCGCCCTCGTCACCAGCGAGAGCTCGGTGCGAAAGGCGCGGGCGAGAGGCATTTGCTGGGCAATGGGGTTGGGCGGGAGCTGTTTTGGCGCTGTTAAGGACTGATTCCGGCGCGGCGCCTCGGTTGAAACGAGGAATTGGCCGACGAGCCGCTCCCCAATCAGATTGTCGATCAACGCCTCGTAGCGGGTGCCGGGGGGATCGGTCGCGTCCACCATGATGTCGACGCGCTGGCCCGGCCCCATCACCACGCTCGACCCCTCAAGCATGAAGGGCTCGCTCGGCTGGCCGTCGATCGCAACGAGGGTCAGCGGCACGCCGCGGATCGCAAGCCTCAATAGGCTCGAATGGCTTGCATTGACGAAACGCAGCCGCAAACGTTCGTTTTGGCGGGCTAAAATCTCGAAATTCGGCCCGCCATTGACCGTAATAACGCGAGAAACCGCCTCGCCGCCCGTGCCGCGCAAGATGCCGATGGCCGTCTCCGCAATGGCCCCAGTCGGGTCAAGCACCCATTCATCCAGGACAAAAAGCTGGTCCTGGTCGACTTCGACTGGGGTCTGCTCCTCGACAATGAAGGCGCCCGATAACCCTCGCGCCACTTGCGCCGCGCCGAACTCAGGATGCCAGGGCCGATAGAGGAAGGTGCCGGCATCGCGCGGCTTGACGACGAGATTGAATCGGTCCCCCGGCGCGATGGCCGCCTGTGTCAAACCGGGAATGCCATCCATGCGGTTCTCGCCGCGAAACCCGCGGATATGGAGGGCCGTCGGCTCGTCTAGGGCATTATGGACGGTGATGGTTTGCTCCTGATCCCGCTTCAATCGCAGCGTCGGGCCGGGCACTTGGCCCCAATAGCCCCAGACCGGGGTTCCCCTCTCATTTGGTCCGCGCAAGCGCGCTTCAGCCCGCATCGGCGTCAAAACAACGAGTGGAGCGGGTGCAAGTGGGGGCGGAGGCGGGGTTTGCGGCTGGCGACGTGCATTTTGAGCGACCGCCGGCGACGCCAAGCCACCGGCGGCACCGGCGATCAGAACGCGGCGGGTGAGGTGGGGAGGCTCAGAGCTCGAATCCATGGCGGTTCCTTACCACGTCACCCCGACCCAGTCCCGATCTGGGATGGCACGCGCCCTGCGATGAGTTCCTCACGATCCGCCAGATGTCCTCATTCGGGAGCCCGCCATGATCCGCACTCTTGCCTTTCTCGCCGCAGCAGCAGCGGCATTTGTCGCGGCAGGCTACATCCCCGATACCCGCGCGCTTGTGCCGCTCGGTGGTGCCTTCGCCGTCACGGCTTTGGTGTGGATCGGACTTGCGACGGCCGATTGAGCCTCAGCCTCGCTGACCACAGATCAATCGGGGTTCGGCGGATTTCCCGGCCCGAGGATCACGACCCCGAAACCAGCGCGCATTTTTCTATTCCCTTCAACAAGTCTCGATGCTATGCACCCGGCCGCGACGGACAGGGTGGTCCCGTCCACCCGATCGAGAACGGCTGCCCTGGCGGGCGTGGTGGAATTGGTAGACACGCGGGATTTAGGTTCCCGTGGCTTACGCCGTGGGGGTTCGAGCCCCTCCGCCCGCACCAGCCGCGCCGAGCGCGACGCAGATTTGACCGACCCGAACAAAAAGAGACGTCCCGACCATGCAGGTGACCGCGACCGTTAATGAAGGCCTCAAGCGCGAATTTCGCGTCGTGGTGCCCGTGTCTGATTTGGCAACCCGTGCCGAGGCTCGCTTGGACGAGCTAAAAGGCCGCGTGCAGATCAATGGCTTCCGCCCTGGCAAGGTGCCAAAGGCGCATTTGAAGAAGCTTTATGGCCGTGCGGTGCTGGCCGAGACCATCGAGGCCTTGGTCGGTGAGACCAATACCCAGATCGTCAAGGACAATGGCTTCAAGCTCGCCATGGAGCCTGCGGTGAAACTGCCCGAGGCGGAAGAAGCGGCCAATGCCGTGTTCGCCGGCAAGGCTGACCTGGACTACACCGTCGCCTTTGAAGTGCTGCCGACTTTCGAAGTCTCAGACATGAAGACCATTGCCGTCGAGCGTCCGGTGGTCGAACCGACGGATGAGGATGTGGACGCGATGGTCGACACCATCGCCAAGCAGAACCGGCCCTTCGAGGCGAAGACCGAAGGCGTAACCGAAATTGGTGATCGCCTGTCGATTTCCTTCGTCGGCACCATCGACGGGGAAGCCTTCGAGGGTGGTTCGGGCGATGACATCTCGCTCGAGATCGGCTCGAACACCTTCATCCCCGGTTTCGAAGAGCAGTTGATCGGGGTCGCGCCGGGTGGCGAGAAGACGGTCAACGTGACCTTCCCCGGCAATTACGGCGCAGCTCATCTCGCCGGCAAAGCCGCTGTCTTCGCGGTGACTGTGAAGTCGATCGAGCGCCCCGTCGACCGTGCGGTGGATGAAGATCTCGCCAAGACCATCGGGTTCGATGATGTCCCGGCGCTCAAGGCCGCCATTCGCGAGCGTCTCAAGGGCGAATATGCCGCTGCCGCCCGCCGCAAGGTGAAGCGTACCCTTCTCGATGCGCTTGATGCCGCCCATGCCTTCGATCTGCCGCCGACCCTTGTCGAGCAGGAATTCGGCATCGTCTGGGGTCAGGTGACCAACGACCTTCAGAACCGCGGCAAGACCTTTGCCGATGAAGGCACGAGCGAAGAGGCTGCACGCGAGGACTATCGCAAGATCGCAGAGCGGCGAGTTCGTTTGGGCCTGGTCCTTGCGGAGATCGGTGAGAAGGCCCAAATCCAGGTGACTGACGATGAGGTCACCCGTGCTGTGGTCGAACGTGCGCGGCAATATCCCGGCCAGGAACAGCAGGTCTGGGAATATTACCGCAACAACGCCCAGGCGCTCGCCTCCCTTCGGGCCCCGATCTTCGAAGAAAAGGTCGTGGATCACGTGCTGACGCTCGCTCAGGTGACCGACAAAACGGTGACCAAAGATGAGTTGTTCAAGGACGCCGAGGATGGCGAGACGGCGTGAAGCCGGTCCCAAAAGCTGCTCCCCGCTTGGAGGGCCGCCATGGGCGGCCCTTCCTCGTTTGGGCACCGGCTATGTGTCGACCATCACCGGGTCGCGCGTTCAAGCTGATGCCGTTAGAGTGACGTATTCAAGATTCGGCTGACAGGCCACGGAAGCTTCGGGGAGCTATGATGAGAGATCCGGTCGATACCTATTTGAACTATCTCGTGCCAATGGTCGTCGAGCAGACCAACCGTGGCGAGCGGTCCTACGACATCTATTCGCGCCTCTTGAAGGAGCGCATCATTTTCCTGTCAGGCCCGGTTGAAGACGGCATGGCTACCCTTGCGGTGGCCCAGCTCCTGTTCTTGGAGGCGGACAACCCCAAGAAAGAGATCAACATGTATATCAACTCCCCGGGTGGCGTGGTCACCTCGGGCATGTCGATCTATGACACGATGCAGTTCATCAAGCCGGCAGTGACGACGCTGTGTATGGGGCAGGCGGCTTCCATGGGGTCGCTGCTCTTGACGGCAGGCGCGAAAGGTCAGCGTTTTGCGCTCCCCCATGCCCGCGTCATGGTGCACCAGCCCTCGGGCGGTTTCCGCGGTCAGGCGACCGACATCCTCATCCATGCCGAGGAAATCAAGGAAACCAAGCGGCGCCTTAATGAGATCTATGTGCGCCATACCGGACGTACCTATGAAGAGATCGAGGGCGCATTGGAGCGCGACAACTTCATGTCGGCGGAGCAGGCCAAGGCTTTCGGCTTGATCGACCAGGTCATCGAGAAGCGTCCTGACGATGGCGACGCTGTGACCAAGGCGGCGTGACACTATGTTTACCCCGCCTGTGCCACTTTTGTGACACAGGCGGTGGTCCAGGCCTTGCTTGGGTCACATTGGGGTGTTCCCGGATTTTAGGGGGCTTCCCCTTCTATGAAACAGGTTTAATCCTTTCTTGATGCGCGGCGTGCAGGCTGGTCGTTCAAGCGGTTCGTGAATTTGAGACGAATCAACATGGCGAGGCGGTCGCTGCGAAGCGCAACTCGAATCACGGGGCGGTGAATCCGCCGGAGTGGAGATGTCGACATGAGCAAGGTCGGTGGCGACGCGAAGAACACCCTCTACTGCTCTTTCTGCGGAAAGAGCCAGCATGAGGTGCGCAAGTTAATCGCGGGACCAACCGTGTTCATCTGTGATGAATGCGTCGAACTCTGCATGGACATTATCCGCGAGGAGTCCAAATCGTCATTGGTCAAATCCAAGGACGGCATTCCGACCCCGAAAGAGATCTGCAAGGTCCTGGACGATTACGTGATCGGTCAGTTCCATGCCAAGCGCGTGCTGTCGGTGGCCGTCCATAACCACTACAAGCGCTTGAACCATGCGACCAAGCACAACGATGTTGAGCTCGCAAAATCCAACATCCTGCTCATCGGGCCGACCGGCTCGGGCAAGACGCTGCTTGCTCAGACGCTGGCGCGCATTCTCGATGTGCCCTTCACCATGGCAGATGCCACCACGCTGACCGAAGCCGGCTATGTCGGTGAGGACGTGGAAAACATCATCCTCAAGCTGCTCCAGGCCTCGGACTACAATGTCGAACGGGCCCAGCGCGGCATCGTCTATATCGACGAAATCGACAAGATCTCGCGCAAGTCTGACAACCCCTCCATCACCCGTGATGTCTCGGGCGAGGGCGTGCAGCAGGCGCTGCTGAAGATCATGGAAGGCACAGTTGCGAGCGTACCGCCACAGGGCGGCCGCAAGCATCCCCAGCAGGAATTCCTGCAGGTCGATACCTCCAACATCCTGTTCATCTGCGGCGGCGCCTTCGCGGGCCTGGAGAAGATCATCTCCACCAAGGGGCAGGGCACCTCGATCGGCTTCGGTGCCAAGGTGCGTGCGCCGGAAGAGCGCCGGACCGGCGAAATCTTCCGCCATGTCGAGCCGGAAGATCTGCTGAAATACGGCCTGATCCCGGAGTTCATCGGTCGCTTGCCGGTGATCGCGACCCTTGAGGATCTGGACGAGACAGCGCTTAAGAAGATCCTCACCGAGCCGAAGAACGCTTTGGTGAAGCAATATCAGCGGCTGTTCGAGATGGAGAACGTCGACCTTACCTTCCAGGAAGAGGCGATCGGCGGGGTGGCCCGCAGGGCTATCGAGCGCAAGACCGGCGCGCGCGGCTTGCGCTCCATTATGGAGAGCATCCTCCTCGACACCATGTTCGACTTGCCTGGCCTTGAGGGCGTCGAAGAAGTGGTCATCTCCAACGAGGTGGTCGAGGGCAATGCTCGCCCGCTCTACATCTATTCCGAGAAAGATAAGGCCGCGAGCGCCTGAGGCCGGAAAAGGTCTCGATGCGGACAGCGATGGGCAAGTGGCCCATCGCTTGCGAGTGCTCCAGAACTCGTGATCGTGGCGATAATTGCCCACCTTGACCAGCCGCTGTTGCATCGCCACATCACCGATACCGACCGTTAGCCGGTCCAGGGAAAAGCCCTGGAGGACGGCTCGTATCGATCACCAATCCGGGCTATCCTGATTCGTATCGTGCGGGTTCACCCCTTCAAGGCGATTCACGCTGAAACCGGATTGCCGAGTGTCGTGGTCGGGCAGGCCGCTTAGCGGCTGCGTAACGCGACGCGTCGAGATGAGGACGAATAAGCCATGAGCGAGACAAAGAAGCGTCCGCCCCAAGCCGGAGAGGTCAAGGCCTTCCCGGTCCTGCCGCTGCGCGACATCGTCGTGTTCCCCCATATGATCGTGCCGCTTTTCGTCGGCCGCGAGAAGTCGATCCGTGCGCTCGAAGAAGTGATGCGCACTGAGACGCATATCCTGCTCGCGACCCAGATGAACGCCCAGGACGATGATCCGGAGCCCGATGCGATCTATCGCGTCGGTACGCTCGCAACCGTCCTTCAGCTTTTGAAGCTGCCCGATGGTACTGTGAAGGTACTCGTCGAGGGCGTTGCTCGCGCGACTGTCAAAGATTACCTGCCCCGCGAGGACTTCTACGAGGCCGAAGCGGTCGTCATCGACAGCGAGTCTGGTGAGCGCGTACAGGCGCAGGCTCTTGCCCGCTCGGTGGTTGCCGAGTTCGAAGGCTATGTGAAGCTCAACAAGAAGGTTTCGCCTGAGATCGTCTCGGTGATCTCGCAGATCGACGACCATTCCAAGCTCGCTGACCAAGTGGCCTCTCACCTCGCGGTGAAGATCTCCGACAAGCAAGCGGTGTTGGAGACCATCGACATTGGCAAGCGCCTCGAAAAGGTGCTGGGCCTAATGGAAAGCGAGATCTCGGTTCTGCAGGTCGAGAAGAAGATCCGGACGCGCGTGAAGCGCCAGATGGAGAAGACCCAGCGCGAGTACTATCTCAACGAGCAGATGAAGGCGATCCAGAAGGAACTGGGCGACGAAGACGGTCGCGACGAACTCGCCGAGCTCGAAGAGAAGATCAAGCGCACCAAGCTCTCAAAGGAAGCCCGCGACAAGGCCAATCACGAGCTGAAGAAGCTGCGTCAGATGTCGCCGATGTCGGCTGAGGCGACCGTGGTGCGCAACTATCTTGATTGGCTTCTGTCGCTCCCCTGGGGCCAGAAGTCCAAGATCAAGAAGGACCTCGCGGGTGCGCAGGCGACCCTCGATAACGACCATTACGGCCTCGACAAGGTCAAGGATCGCATCGTCGAGTACCTGGCCGTGCAGCAGCGCGCGAATAAGCTGACAGGTCCGATCCTCTGCCTCGTCGGTCCTCCAGGCGTTGGTAAGACCTCACTCGGCAAGTCCATCGCGAAAGCCACAGGGCGCGAATTCGTTCGTATCTCGCTCGGCGGGGTCCGCGACGAGGCTGAAATCCGCGGCCATCGGCGCACCTATATCGGGTCGATGCCGGGCAAGATCATCCAGTCGATGAAGAAGGCGAAGACGGCAAATCCGCTGTTCTTGCTCGATGAGATCGACAAGATGGGCCAGGATTTCCGTGGCGATCCGTCGTCCGCGCTTCTGGAAGTGCTCGATCCCGAGCAGAACGCGACCTTCAATGACCACTATCTCGAAGTGGACTTTGATCTGTCGAGCGTGATGTTTGTGACGACCGCCAACACGCTGAACATCCCGGCAGCGCTTCTTGATCGCATGGAGACGATCCGGATCGCTGGATATACCGAGGATGAGAAGCGTGAGATCGCGCGCAAGCACTTGATTCCCTCGGCGATCAAGAAGCACGGTCTTGAATCGAAGGAATGGTCGATCGACGACGATGCCTTGATGACGGTCATCCGCCGTTACACGCGGGAAGCCGGCGTCCGTAATCTTGAGCGCGAGATCTCCAATCTCGTACGCAAGGCAGTCAAGGATCTCACCTTGACCAAGAAGACGACGATCAAGGTCACCAATCGCGTGGTCGAGGAATATCTCGGCGTGCCCCGTTATCGCTTCGGCATGGCGGAAACCGAAGACCAAGTCGGTGCCGTCACGGGGCTTGCCTGGACCGAGGTTGGCGGCGAGCTCCTGACCATCGAGGCGATCTCGATGCCGGGCAAGGGTCGCATGACCGTCACCGGCAACCTGCGCGACGTGATGAAGGAATCGATCTCGGCGGCGGCGTCTTATGTCCGCTCCCGAGCGCTTGATTTCGGCGTTAAGCCGTCGCTCTTCGACAAGCGCGACGTCCACGTCCACGTGCCCGAGGGGGCAACCCCGAAGGATGGACCGTCGGCTGGCATCGCCATGGCAACCGCCATCGTCTCCGTGCTGACCGGGCTTCCGATCCGCAAGGACATTGCGATGACGGGCGAAGTGACGCTGCGTGGTCGAGTGCTGCCTATTGGTGGGTTGAAGGAAAAGCTGCTCGCAGCCCTCCGCGGTGGCCTCAAGACCGTGCTCATCCCCGAGGAGAACGCCAAGGACTTGGCTGAGATCCCGGACAATGTGAAGAACGGCCTGGAGATCATCCCAGTCTCGCACATGGATGAAGTGCTGAAGCACGCCCTCGTGGGTGAGTTGAAGCGGATCGAGTGGGACGAGGATGCGGAAGCAGCCGCTGCTGCTGCGGCTGCGTCGCCCAAAAAGGCGGAAGAGGACGGCGCTGGTTTCGTCGCCCACTAAAGCCTGATAGGAATGCTAGAGCGGGCGGGGGAAACCTCGCCCGTTTTGCTTTTCAGGCGGGTAAAGCCGCGCTTGATACCAGAAAGCGCTGCCACGCCCCTTGTCGCCGCGGGGCCACAGCGATAAACCCTCGCCACGGGCTTGGGTCCCGGGCGGTTAGCTCAGCTGGTAGAGCGCCTGCTTT
>JBAWYY010000042.1:0-12015 GCA_037143285.1 Alphaproteobacteria bacterium
CCCCGGCGAGAATGTCGCCATGCCGTAAATGCCGATGAAGAGCAAAAGACCCGCGAAATCCATGGAGCACCCCTTTCTCATCAGGGCACGATGCCTCCAGGCGCAGCAGGTGTCAAAACAACAACGCCCGCGGCATGCCACGGGCGTTTTCTGATCGAGAGCCCCGAAAGGCTCATCGGCACCCTTATTTGGGCGCCAAGATCATGATCATCTGCTTGCCTTCAAGGCGGGATTCCTGCTCGACCTTCGCGAGATTGAGCGTATCGACCTTCACCCGGTCCAAGACTTTGGCGCCGATATCGAGATGCGCCATTTCGCGGCCGCGGAAGCGAAGCGTCACTTTGACTTTGTCGCCTTCCTCGAAGAACCGCTTCATCGCCTTCATTTTGGTGTCGTAGTCATGATCGTCGATGCCCGGCCGGAGTTTGATCTCCTTGATCTCGACGGTCTTTTGATTGCGACGCGCTTCGGCGGCTTTCTTTTGCTCGGCAAATTTGAATTTGCCGTAGTCCATGATCTTGCAGACCGGCGGGACCGCATTGGGCGCCACCTCAACCAGATCGAGGCCTGCCTCGACAGCCATATCAATGGCCTCGCGGGTCTGGACCACGCCCTTGTTGTCACCGTTCTCGTCAATCAACTGGACTTCACGGACACGGATCATGTCATTGATGCGCGGCCCATCTCGTTCGACGGGGGCGGCGGATCTCATCGGTCTGCGAATGGTAGTCTCTCCTCTGGACGTTGAAGCTCGCCACACGGCGCTTTCGCGCGAGAGTGTGACATAGACAGATTGGGAATTACGGTGACGAAGTCAATGCGTGATGCACTTTGCGAAAGCCTGCAACGCGCTTAAACGAGCCGGTGTCGATTCCAGCCCACACTTATATGGACTCAACATCATGACCAGCACTCCGGGACGGGAATTCTTGCACATGGGCGAGGGGGCACTTGAACGGCGCATCGCCGTGCGCCGGGAACGCGGCCGAGAGCCATCGGTTGTCTGGCTCGGCGGCTTTAAATCCGACATGAAGGGCACCAAGGCCGCCGCACTCGCCGAATGGGCGCGGTCGAAAGGGCGTAGCTTCGTGCGCTTCGATTATTCCGGCCACGGCGAATCCGACGGCGCCTTCGAGGACGGCACGATCGGCCGGTGGGCCGATGAAGCTGAAGCGGTTGTTGCAAGCGCTGGACCGAAACCAATTCTCGTCGGCTCATCCATGGGCGGATGGATTAGCTTGCTTGTTGCCCGGCGCATGAAGGTTCCGCCCACCGCCATGGTGTTGATTGCGCCTGCACCCGATTTCACGGAAGCGCTGATGTGGGCCAATTTTTCCGATGACGTGAAACGGCAAATCGAGACGGAGGGGTCTTGGATCCGTCCGTCAGCCTATGACAGTGGTGGCTATCCCATCACACGCGGGCTGATCGAAGATGGCCGGCGCCATCTCGTCATGAACGCCCCCGTCGAGACGGGATGCCCGGTGCATGTGTTGCAGGGCATGCAGGACGAAGATGTACCGTGGACCCACGCACTCGCCCTCGTCGAGCGCATCGCCAGCGATGACGTCGTGTTCACGTTGATTCGCGACGGGGACCATCGCCTGTCGCGCGATCGTGATATCGCTCAACTCATTGGGATCGTTGAGGCGGCTGCGGGATGATGCGACCTGCCGGAATTGCTGTGCTAAGGGGCGGGCTATGAGTCTCCTGTCCCTTCTTGCCACCCTTGCGGCAACGCTCTTCTTTGTCGGCGCAGTGCTTCTCGCTCTGTCGGCCGGCGGCACGCTGTGGACAGTGGTCAAGCATCGATCTTTGCGGCCGCAATCTCTTGCTGCGGAACGCGCTCTGATCGCGCGCGGCGTCGCGGATGCAGACGCGCCCCATGTGGTGGTGCAGATTCCCGTCTTTAATGAAGGCCGCCTCGTCGCACGAGCGGTGGAGAATGCAATTGCGCTCGATTGGCCGCGTGAAAAGCTGACGATCCAAGTTCTCGACGACTCCACGGATGATTCCTGGATGATCTCGCAAAATGTCGCAAAGGCAGCGCGCGACAGAGGCTTTGACGTCGTAGCGATCCACCGAACATCACGTGCGGATTTCAAGGCCGGCGCGCTTGCGGCGGCTATGGCAAACTCAACCCATGACTATTTCGCCATTTTCGACGTCGACTACGTTATCCCGCCGAGGTTCCTGCGCCAGGTCATGCCGGCGCTTCTCGCCGACCCGAAGGCCGCTTTTGCCCAGGCGCGATGCGACCATCTCAATACCGCCGAAAACCGATTGACCCGGGTTCAAGCCGCCCTTCTTGATGCTCATTACGCTGTTGAGCAGGCGACGCGGTCATGGTGCGGTTGGCCCCTGCCGTTCAACGGCACGTGCGGCATTTGGCGCAAAAGTGTGATTGAGGCGGCCGGCGGCTGGCGTGGCGACACCGTCGCAGAAGACCTTGATCTGAGTTACCGCGCGCGCCTCATTGGCCATCGGGGCACTTATCTCACGACGGTCACCGTTCCCGGCGAACTGCCAGCGACCCTGGACGTTTGGCGCGTACAGCAAAGCCGGTGGGGTCTTGGTTTCGGCCAGGTCGCCAAGCGCATGATCCCGGTGGTGGCTCAATCGGCACTTCCGATGAAGGAAAAGGCCGCCGCCCTTTGGCATCTCGGCAATTGGTGGCTACCGCTTGCCGCCCAAGCGACCTATGCCATGGGCGCCGCCGCACTATTGCTTGATTTCTCGGCTTGGGTCGGAAGCGTTGGATCAACGATGGCGGTCCTGGTCGGCCTCGGGCTCGGCGCGACCTTCGCGATCCTTGCGCAGGGCCGTCAATCAGCCGAGCGGCCCGCCGGACTGAGGGCGATGCTATCGGTCTTTAGTGACGTGGTGACATTTGGCCTTTGGGTTGTGATCAAGAATATCGGTGCGCACCTGAACGCCATTCGAGGGCGCGATGCGGCGTTTGCGCGAACGCCTAAACAGGGTGCGGATTGACAGCGACGGGATGAGATGTGTGACGTTGAACGGCTCGACCCCATGGCAGAATGAAAGGCAGGATCGATGAGGTTGTTTATTCACCTCACGCTCGCGAGCCTTGCTGCGGTAGCAATAACGACGCTTGCTCTCTGTCTACCGGTCATCACGGCCGCGTTTTTCGCGCATTTGCCGCCCCGTGCGATGATTGGCGATCTCATGGTCGCGACACTCTCAGGCATTACGCCCACCGCCGTTTATCTCGCTCTGCCATTGACAACCGGTATCGGCATCACGCTCCGCTACTCGCAATTTGCCTCCGACGGCTATATCGCGGTGTTGCATTCGTCCCGCCTCTCTGCGTTCCAAGTCGCGATGCCGGCGCTCACTGTGGCGCTCGGCGCGGTGATTGCTGGCTATTTTCTGTCCAATGTTGTCGCACCCATCACGGTGAGCCAGGTTCACGACACGATCCACAAGATCACACACAGCCTCGACCATCGCCTGCTGCCCACCCACCGGTTCATCCAGCTCTCTGACGGGCGATATGCCGTCTATCTCGGGGACCCCCTCGGCGAAGGTCGTTATCGCGACGTCATCGTGCGTGAGAAGAATGTCGAAGGCGGCGAAAAGACCTTAACTGCTCCGATCGGTATTTTTGATGAGACAGGCGGCAAGCGGATCATCACGCTTGTCGGCGGCTTCTTGCAGGAGCGGGAGAACCTGGGCGCGGATCTGCGCCTAGTGGGATTTCAGCATTTAATTCAGCCGCTCGGCTTGGATGGAACGGCTGATATGCCCGCTCGTGGCTGGCAGGGCGTTTTTGAACTTGTCGGACGAGACTTCACGGCGCTGGCCGAAGGGGCAATGCAGGATCCTATGGCGCAGCGCGCATGGTGGAGCGAGGCGACCAAGCGCTTCCTGCTGCCTTTGCTCGCCATCGGCCACACGCTCTTGGGCCTTGGACTTGTCTTGTCGTCGGTAGGCTCCTCCATGCGCGACCGGTCGCGCGTCTATTTCTACGTCGCCCTCATTCTCGTAATCCATGTGACCGTGTTGGTCGTTGGCGAGAGCCTTGTGCGGCAAGACCCCCGGATGATCGTGGCCGCAGCCCTGGCGGCGCTTGCAGAAATCGTTATTGGTGCCTCGCTTTTGTACCGATCTGATGCACCGCGCCGGCCGCGACGTCGGGCGTCTCGGGCTTCATATCCCGATACCATGTTGGCAACAGGCAAAGCGGTCGTGTAGGGTCCGCGCGACTTCAGACGGCCGGTCCCATGCCCATCACAATTGAACGCGTTTCGTCCAAAAAAGACTTCAAAGATTTCATCACCCTGCCGCGTTTGATCTATGCCAGCGACCCGCGCTATGTCGCGCCGCTGGACGAAGAACGGCGTGAACTGATGGATCCAAAGAAGGCGGGGTTCTTCGGTCACGGGCGCGCAACCTATTTTATCGCGCGTCGTGATGGCCAAGCTGTCGGTCGGATTTCTGCGCAGATCGATGATCTTTCTGACGAACTCGGACGCACCGATACCGGCCATTTCGGTTGTTTCGATGCCATCGACAATGCAGAGGTCATCGATGGCCTCTTGGCAGCGGCAGAAGCGCATCTGAAGTCGGAAGGACGCCATATCATTGAGGGACCGCATATCCTTTCAATCAATGGCGAGATGGGCCTGCTTGTCGACGGGTTCAGCAGCCCGCCCCAGACGCTCATTCCCTGGCATCCGCCCTATCTTGAGCAGCATCTGGTTCGAAATCAGTACAACCGCGAAAAGAGCATGCATTCCTATGCTTTTGATCTGCGGGGCAGCGACAAAGCTGCGGCGGTGGCGAAGCTTCGACCGGACCGAGTTCGCATTGATGTCACCGTGCGCGGATTCAATCTCAAAGATCTGGAAACCGACGCCGAAATCGGCCGGCGCCTTTATAACAGCGCTTGGAAGCAGAACTGGGGCTTCGTCCCCATGTCAGCGCTGGATATCAAGGGCTTCATCGAAGGATTCAAACCGTTCCTCTATGAGGATTGCGGCGTCATTGTCGAAATGAATGGCGAACCCGTCGCATTCTGCATTTTGCTCCCCAATGTTTATGACGCTTTCGGCGACATGGGCGGCACATTGGGTCCGATCAAACTCGCCAAGCTGTTGTACCGGCTCTACGTAAAGCCGCCCTATAAGAGTGCCAGGCTTCTGCTGTTCGGTGTGGCCGAAGCCTATCGCGTCATGACCGGGGCTGCTCTTGCGATCAGCATGATCAAAGAGATTGAAGTACGAGGTCGACGCATCGGGTTGGATTGGCTAGAAGCGGGCTGGGTGTTGGAGGACAACAAGCCCATCATCACGCTTCTTGAGACGTCCGGCTTCAAACGTATCCGGACCCATGCGGTTTTTCGAAAAACCCTTTGACCTTCATCCGGACTTTTGATGGCGAGAACCTATCAACACGTGCTCATCACGGGCGCATCCAGCGGCATCGGGCGCGCGGTCGCGTTGTCCTATGCCGAGCCTGGTGTCAGGTTGTCGCTGGGCGGGCGTGATAAGGCACGCCTCGATGAGGTGGCTGACGCCTGTCGATCAAAAGGGGCTGACGTTGCCGCCGAAGTGGTGGATGTCCGCGATGCCGCCATGATGGAGCGCTGGCTCACCTCGACCGACGAGGCGCACCCACTCGATCTGGTCATTGCAGGTGCAGGCATTACGACCGGGCTTGGCGACGGTCGCCTTATCGAAAGTGCGGAATCTGTGCGCGCGATTTTTGCGATCAATGTCGATGGCGTGCTCAACACCGTGCTGCCAATCCTGCCGCGCTTTGTTGCGCGCGATCGCGGACGGGTTGCAATGGTGGGATCTTTGGCGGCCTATCGCGCCCTCCCCTATTCCCCGGCCTATTGCGCCACAAAAGCTGCCGTCCATCTGTGGGCGCAGTCGCTACGAGCTGGTTTGGCGCAGACTGGCGTTGGCGTCACGCTCATCGCGCCGGGCTTCGTCAAGACGCCGCTCAATGCAGAGATTGAAAGCCCGCGCCCGCTGCAATTGAACGATGCGCAGGCCGCAAAAATCATCAAATCCGGACTTGATGCCAAACGCGATCTCATCGCCTTTCCCTGGCTCGTTTATGCCGGCACGCGCCTTCTCGATCTGCTGCCCCCCCGCATCGTTGATTGGGTCATGCGACGGATCCGGGTCGAGATTCCCGAAACGCGCGAAGGCGCGAGGCCGGGATCAGGATCATGAGTGTCATTGTTGCGCTCGCGGTTGCCGGCTGGGTCTTCGCGACCAGTGCCCAGATTATGGCAACCGTCTTTGGCCTTATTGCGCAGCGACGCCGAAAGCCTCAGCCAACGAGCGAACCTGCCTATACGATCCTGATGCCGGTTTTGAGTGTCGACTATCGTTTTGAGGACGCGTTCCGCTCGGTGCTTGTCGGCTACCGGCCCAACATCGAACTGATCGTGGCGAGCGAAAATCCCCATAGCCCCGCTCTAGCCCTTGCCCGGTCGCTTGCTGCTGAACATGCTGTTCCCATTTCCGTCTACACTGGGCGTGCGGGTCTTGCCGCCAGTCCCAAGCTTGATGCGCTGATTGAGGCGATCCGCGGCGCCAAGCACGATCTGATGGTGATTAAGGATTCAAATATCGTCCTCGATCCCAAACAGCTTGATGAAGTCGCCGGACTGTTGACCGGATCGGTTGGGCTCGTTTCAGCGATCCCGATTATCGAGGACGTCAGGAATTTCGGTGCAGAGGTCGAACGCAGCACGCTGAACGGATTTCATGCGCGCACGCTCAAGGCCGGCGCTCTCTTCGGTTATGGTGCGGGCATCGGGAAAGTGATGATGTTTCGCCGTTCCGATCTTGAAAAGGCCGGTGGCCTCGCAGCGATCAGTGGCACGATCGCCGAGGATCACGCCATGGCGAAAGTGCTCACCCGGATCGGGCTCAAGCCAGTGATGGCACCGAGTTTCGCCCGCCAGCCGGTAGGCGAGCGAAAGCTGCGGGATGTCTTCGCGCGTCAATTGCGCTGGATGACCATTCGCCGCCGCGAGGTCCCCTTGGCGTTTCTAGCCGAGCCCTTCGTTTGCTCCGGCTACGCCTGCCTCTGCGCGACCATCGCCGCACCGGCCCTCGGCATTTCGCCGTTCCTGGCGCTTGGTGGCACGCTCGCTTTCCACTACGCACTCGAAGCGGCCTATGCGCGATCTCAAGGTTGGCCCATTGGGCCTCAGGCCTTTGCAGCTTGGATCCTGCGCGAGATCGTTAATCCGGTTCTATGGGTCCGGGCTTGGTTCACGCGCGAGGTCGTGTGGGGCGGGCGGAGGATCGATGCGGTGTTCTCGGCGGGGGGAGCACGCCAATGAACACTTGGCTACTCCTGCTCAACGATGTGATCGGCAAGTTTGCCGTTCTCGGGATGATGCTCGTGGGTGGGCATTACATCTGGTCCACCTACCTTTATTTTCGCGTCGCGCATGGGAAACGGGGACCCTCGGCGGATATTGCCAACCAGCGGATCGCTCTGGAGGACTGCCCGCATGTGCTCTTGCAGATTCCGGTCTTCAATGAGCCGAATGCGGTTGAAGGCGCTCTCATGTCCGCTGTCGGACTGGAATGGCCTCGCGACAGGCTGACAATTCAGCTCTTGGACGACTCGGACGACGAAACGACCGAGATCGCGGCAGCGCTAACAGAAAAGCTGCGGAGCGAAGGTCACGATGTGGTCCATGTCCGCCGCGAGCATCGCGGTGGCTTTAAAGCGGGCGCGATGGCCCATGGCCTCACCCTGTCAGATGCGCCCTATATCGCGGTTGCCGATGCCGACTTCCGACTTCCCCCGGAATGGCTGCATGCGACGCTTGGGCCCCTGATGGCAGATCCAACGGCTGCCTTCTGCCAATGCCGCCTTGATTTCACTGCCGCTCGGGAGACCTTGACCAGCCGTATCCAACAGCTTGCCATGGATGCCCACTTTGTCGTTGAGCAAGCTGGACGCGCCTGGAGCGATCTCCCGTTCCAGTTCAACGGGACTGGCGGGGTCTGGCGGCGCGATGCCATTGAAGCTGCGGGCGGTTGGGACGACGCCACCATCACTGAAGACCTTGATTTGATCATTCGCGTGAAGACCTCAGGTCGGCACGGCCTCTTCCTGATGGATCCTGCGCCGACGGGTGAGGTGCCGGAGGATTTTTCGACCTGGCAAGTGCAGCAGGAGCGTTGGTCGGCGGGGACTGCGCAGGTGCTTAGCCGAACGTTCAGCCACATCATAGAAGCCGATCTGCCGCTTCGAAGCAGGATTGCGCTCCTGTCGATGCTGTCTCCGGCAGTGTTTTTCCCCTCTCTCGCAGTGGGGATCATCACTCTCATTATCGGCACAGTGCTGCGCGAAGGCGATATGTTCTTCTATTGGATAGAAATTACATTCGTCATGGCGACGGCGTTATTCGCGGTCATCGCGATCACCCTGCCGCCTTATCTGCGGCTTAAGCGCGGGTCAATTGGACGTTATCTCCAACTGACCTTGCTGGCGCCTTTCCTTTATGTGCGGCTTGCCCTTGCCAATGCCCTCGCAGTCGCAAAGGCAGGAACGGGCGCTGAGAGCATGCGTGAGTTCAAGCGCACTCCCAAGTCGGGCGCAACCGACATGTGAGTGTCGACCATGAAGGCGCCCATTTCGGCACCTTCATGCAATCGAAATCACCATCTCAATGATGTCAGAGAACGTCTGTGGCCTTACCAGCCGCGACGAAGCACTCGATCGCCTTATCGAGCATCCAAGGCTCATGCAGCGATGAGAGGCTATAGCGCGCAATCACTTCGCGATTTGGGGTTGCCGGCGGTACCAGCAAGTTGACATAGACGCCTTCATCCAGAAGGCGACGCCAGAACTGGTTGCCGCGCTTGATGCCATGCAGCTTTACGCCGCCGACGGGACCGCCAGGCGAGGTTAGCTGGAAGCCGACTTCCGACAGCTTCGCATGGAAGACTTTTGCGCTGGCGAGGAGCTTCTGGCGACGCTCCGGCTCGGCATCGATCAACTCGAGCGCCTTAATCGTGGAAGCAACGACCGGCGGCGGCAGCGACGCCGTGTAGAGGTAAGGCCGGGACGCATAGCGCAACGCGTCCAATTCGGGCGCATTGGTCACGCAGAAGCCGCCGATACCACCAAGGCTCTTCGAGAAGGTGCCGATGATGAGATCGCACAGGTCCTCGACACCCATGAGCTCAGCGGCTCCACGGCCGCGCGCTCCATAGATGCCGAGGGAATGGGCTTCGTCTACCGCCGTAATCGCGCCGTGACGTTTTGCAACTTTCAGAATGGCCGGAAGATCGCCCAAGTCGCCCCAAACGCTGTAGAGGCCTTCGACGACGACCATGATCCGGTCGCCTGGAACGGGGCTCGCGCGGAACAAGCGGTCGAGATCCGCGGCATCATTGTGGCGGAAGCGCGAAACGGACGCCCCGGAAAGACGACAAGCGTCATAAATGCTGGCATGCGAGTGATCGTCGATGAAAATCGCGTCACCCTCGGCGCAAAGCCCCGAAATAATGCCGAGATTGGCCATAAAGCCAGTCGAGTAAGCAATGGCCTGACGACGACCGAAGAACCGAGCAAGCGATTCCTCAAGGTTCATGTGAAGGCGATGGTTACCGCTTGCGACGCGAGATGCTGTCGAGCCGGTTCCGAAATGCTGAGCCGCGGCATTCGCTGCCGAGATGCAAGCCGGATGATGATTGAGACCAAGGTAGGAGTTGGTGCCGAACATCAAAGTGCGGCGACCGTTGATCAACGCTTCCAGCGGACCAAGCATATCCTCGACGACCACCGCGAGCGGATTGCCCGTGTCGGCAGTCGCGCGCCCGATTGTGCGGCCGAAGCGTGACACACGGGCAAGCAAACCTTGGTTGGGGATCTCACCTGCACGAGCGGTACCGTTTCCATTCCAATGAATGGTCTCGATCCGATCGCCGTAGAGTTCGGCCTCATCCATATTTATACCACCACCGCTCCGCCGCCGCGACCTCGCCAGCGGTGGCACTCCATTGGCGCCACGTTGACGACAGAATTTTCCTCAGGTCAAGTGTCGAGGATGTCTTAACCCCCCGATAACACGAACCCGGCGCGCCCGACAATTCTCGTTTTTCAGCGTGGCCGGCGGTATTTTTGGCATTAAATGGCCAAATATGCGAATTTTCCCTGCATAACTGTGGCTGTTTTAGGTCCGATGAGCGACTTTGTGTCCACGATGAGGGCTTTATGCCCCTCTCTTGCGTTTCACACCGAATCTTGGTTACGTCTCATCGGCTGCGGGGCTCATCCCGCCTGAGAGGATCGAGTTCCTTGCTGATCGCGCGCTCAATCGCCCCGGTCTGCAGTGCCACGCTTAGCGTGGGGTCTTCGCTTGCGATTCGACTTATGCTTATTCGCCCCTGAGCACCGGCAGGGCCATTGTGGCCTTGGCGCTCAGGGGCTTTTGATCCGACATTCCCAAAAACAAGGGACCGCGTCACCGTCGCGCCATTGAGCCCGTGCCGGTCCCGTCACCACAAGGATCTCACCATGTCCACGCTGCCCAAGGACCGTGTCGTCATCTTCGACACCACGCTGCGCGATGGCGAACAATGCCCCGGCGCCACCATGACGCTGGATGAAAAGCTGCAAGTTGCCGATCTTCTCGACGACATGGGCGTCGATATCATCGAGGCGGGCTTCCCGATCGCCTCAAACGGAGATTTCGAAGCCGTCTCGTTGATCTCCGAACGCGTGAAGAATGCTGTTGTCGCTGGCCTGTCGCGAGCGGCCTTTGGCGACATCGACCGGGCCGGCGAAGCCGTGCGCAAAGCGCGTCGCCCTCGCATTCACACGTTCCTGTCGACCTCGCCCGTGCACATGAAGCACAAACTGCAAAAGAGCCCCGATGAGGTGCTCGCGATGATCAGCGCATCGGTGAGCCGGGCGCGCAATCATGTCGACGATGTGGAATGGTCTGCAGAAGACGCGACCCGCACGGAGCACGACTTTCTGTGTCGTTGCATTGAGGCGGCCATCAAGGCCGGCGCCTCAACCATCAACCTGCCCGATACGGTCGGCTATACCGCGCCCGATGAGTATCGCGCGATGTTCCGCATGGTTCGTGAGCGCGTGCCCAATGCCGACAAGGCTGTGTTTTCGGCCCACTGCCACAACGACCTCGGCATGGCGGTCGCAAACTCCGTTGCGGCGCTCGAAGGCGGCGCCCGTCAAATCGAATGCACCATCAATGGTATCGGCGAGCGGGCGGGCAATGCCGCGCTTGAAGAGATCGTGATGGCGCTGAAAGTGCGCGGCGATATCTTCCCCTATGAGACCGGGGTGAAGAACGAGATGTTGATGCGGGCTTCAAAGCTGGTCGCCACCGTCACCTCTTTCCCTGTCCAGTATAACAAGGCGATCGTGGGTCGGAACGCCTTCGCCCATGAGAGCGGCATCCACCAGGACGGCATGCTGAAGAACACCGAGACCTACGAGATCATGACGCCGGAATCGGTGGGCGTGAAACAGACCTCGTTGGTGATGGGCAAGCACTCCGGACGCAATGCCTTCAAGGATAAGCTGAAGAACCTCGGCTACTCGCTATCGGAGAATCAGCTGGAAGATGCTTTTGGACGCTTCAAGGATCTCGCGGACCGCAAGAAGCATATTTACGACGAAGATATCGAGGCGCTGGCGGATGAGAACCTCGCCAATTCCCGTGATCGCATGCGCGTCATTTCGCTCTTGGTCGTAGCCGGTACGATGGGACCGCAGGCAGCAACCCTGACGCTGGATGTGGACGGGGTCCATCGCACGGTTCAATCAACCGGCAATGGGCCGGTGGATGCGACCTTCAACGCGATCAAGGCCATCGTGCCCCATGAGGCAGTGCTAGAGCTTTACCAAGTGCATGCGGTGACCGCTGGCACTGACGCCCAGGCAGAAGTTTCGGTTCGTCTTCAGTCGGAAGGGCGGACCTTCACCGGTAAGGGTGCTGATCCGGACACGCTCGTGTCTTCGGCCAAGGCCTAT
>JBAWYY010000043.1:0-11995 GCA_037143285.1 Alphaproteobacteria bacterium
GATAGACCCTGATGCGTTACCTAGTGACTGGGAGGGTCATTTCGCGCTTGCAGCTCGTCTGCGTGCGGTCGGTGACGGGGTCGCGCCCTGGTACATGGATAACTACAACACCGAATGGACCTGGTCGTCGCTGCTGTTCTCCTATGGCGGTTCGTTCCTGACCAATGACGAGCAAAACGTCGCCTTTACGGGGGCGGCCGGCATCAACGCGATGCGACTGTTTGATCGCGTCGTGAAGGCTGGCATGCCGAACCAGACCGTAGCAGCCGCCCAACAAAGCTTCGGCGCGGGCAAGCTTGCACTGCATTACCGCTCAACGGCGTTCCTTCGGAACATGATCCAGTCGGTCGGTCGCAATTTCGAGATGCGGACCTACCAGTTTCCATCTGTGGAGGGTGGAGATAAGCGGCTCGCAACCGGTGGTTCGGCCGGCATGCTGCTCACGCGCGATCCAGCCAAACAGGACGCCGCATGGAAGTTCTTGAGGTTCTCCACGAGCGCGGAAGGCACCGCACTCATGGTGAAGAACACGGGCTACGTCCCCTGCAACCAAGTAGCGATCGATGATCAGCGCTGGCTTGGGGATTTCTACAAAGAGAACCCGCTCTTTCTTCCTGCAACTCAACAGGTCTCGGTCGCTGTGCCTTGGTACACCTTCCCCGGTGGCCAGGGTGTGCGGATCAGCCAGTCGTTTGGCAATGGCCTTTCACGAATTCTCGAGCAGCGAGCATCGGCCGAGCAGGTGATCGCTGATCTCGGCACCGAAGTGCAGCGTCTTTTGCCGCGTTCCGGCTAACCCCGTCTCATCTCTTTCCCTCTCGCTTCACATCATAGGAGCCGCACATGGCCAAATTCACCCGACGCAATACTTTCGCCCTCGCCGCGGGCGCCGCTACGCTTACAGTACCAAGCATTGCCCGCGCTCAGACCATTGAGATTGTTGCGCATTACTCCATGCCGCCAATTTTCAATGAAGCGCAGGTCGCGGTTGCCGAGGCCTTCAATCGCTCGCAGAGCCGCGTCCGTGTCACCTATACCGGCCCGACCGCAACTTACGAGGACGGCGCTCAGCAGATCCTGCGCCAAGCGACCGCCGGCGGCCTGCCGGACGTCTCGTTCCAGGGCCTCAACCGCCTGCGCCTCTTTGCAGAGCGCGGCATTGCCCGCGACCTCAAGCCGTTCCTCGATCGCGAGGGCGATCTCGCCCGCATCGGCTATTCGCCTGCGATCCTTGGCCTTGGCTTCCACGGCGGCGTCCAATGCGGTCTTGCTTTCGCGACCTCCAACCCGGTCTCCTACTATAACCTCGATCTTCTCCGCCGGGTAGGTCAGAACCCGGCCGAACTGCCGGCCAATTGGAATGATGCGATTGCGCTCTCGCGTCGGGTGCGGGCACTCGGCGATGGCGTCGAGGGCATGTTCTTCCGCTGGCCGGGCGATGATTGGATGTTCTCGGCACTCCTCTACGGCCATGGCGGCCGGATGCTGACACCTGATGAGACGCGCGTTGCCTTCGATGGACCCGAGGGCCTTGCGGCGGTCACATTGCTGGATCGCATGGTCAAAGAGGGCGGTATGCCGAATTTCGGCACGACCGGCACCGCTGACCTTCAGGCCTTCGCGGCCGGTAAGCTGGGCGCCATGTATCGCACCACCGCTCAGGTGCGTCAGATCGCTGGCCTTGTCGGGCGCAATTTCGAAATGACGACCCATACCCTGCCGGTCATCGACCCGACCCGCGGCCGCCTGCCGACCGGCGGCGCGGGCGCCATGCTGATTGCTCGCGATCCCGCTCGTGCCGATGCCGCCTGGGAGTTCATCAAGTTTGCGACATCGGCGGAGGGCACCTCGCTGATGGTGAAGAACACCGGCTATGTGCCGTGCAACCAAATCGCCATCGACGACCCGCGTTATCTCGCTGACTTCTATCGCGAAAATCCGCTGTTCCAGGCGGCCACCCGCCAAGTGCACCTCATGATCCCGTGGTACGCCTTCCCCGGTCAGAATTCGGTGCGCGTCACGCAGGTGATGGTCGATAATCTCGCCCGTATCGCCGAACAGCGCGCGACCCCGGAAGAGGTCCTGCGCGACATGGCCCGCGAGGTTGGCCGGCTCATTCCCAGGGTCTAAGCCTATCGAGAGCTTTGATTGACCTAATAAGAGCCGTCGCGCTTCCCGATGACATCATTCGATTTTCGGGCGCGCGACGGATCTATCTCGGGTAGCCGGAGATCGCTCACCTGAGAATGCCCATACATGTCCCGTATCATCTGTTGTTGCGTAATCTGAAAAACTCGGCGCTATCGCGTGCGGCATTGATCCACCCGCATAAAATTAGTCCGGCTCGAACTATGTCTTGCGATAGCGAGAAACGGTATTTCGATGCTGGCGACGCCTTAGCGGCGGGAAGGCTTTTCGGACCGCTGATAACTGTGGTTGAGGTTCGCTCAATTGATTTGGTTCCCTAGACAGGAACCGGATTTCTCACGACTTCCCTGCTACAGTCAAAATCATTCCCTGTTATCGGCCACAGGGAATATGAAGCTATAGTACTGAAAATAAACGCTTTTCTTAACGTCATTTGGGTCGTTTGGGTCTGGTTTTTACGGTTCCCTGTTGTTTTCCCTGTTAACAGGGAAAGCGCACGCGAGAACGTTTCGTACTGCAATGCGTGGTGTGCCACTCATTTTATATAATTATATCAATGATATAGCTGAATTACTTAGCGCCGAACTGTCCGGGACTTAGCGGGAGTAGCCCCGAAAAATGCTTCTCACAAAGTGGAAAAATTGGCCGTTTTGGTCGCCAAATTCAGGGCCATTTCTGGGGCCTGGCATCGGAATTTGTCACCTTTTTCAGGCCGAACCTCTTGATTTGTTTGACAGCACCGTTGGCCTTCATTCGAAGGAGACGAGGCGCTTCTCGTCTGAAGCCGGTCGCATCACAGGCAAGGATCAGGCCCGCCTGGGATGTTCACCGCCGAAGCGGGCGGGGTCGAAGCCCGCGGCCAGGATCAGGGCCGCCGGATCGGTCACCGACATGTCGAAGGGGCTGTCGGTGCCGAGCATAACCTGGTCGATCCCGACGACATCGACGAGATGTTTGAGCTGAGCCGGGTCAAACAGCACGGTATCGTAACGCATCTGGCGGGCACCCGCCGCAGGGTCTGGCGTGCGGCTGCCTCCTGCCGCCCAAGCGTGGCTGAAGCGTCCCAGCACATAGGGCAAGGCACCGCCGCCATGGGCGAGCAGCAGGGTGAGCGTGGGTACGCGGGCGAGGACCCCGGAGGAGATCAGCCGTGCCGCTGCAATGGTGGTCTCGACCGGATTGCCGATGGGATTGCCGAGGCTGAGATCGCCGAGCAGGTCGCCATGGC
This sequence comes from Alphaproteobacteria bacterium, assembly GCA_037143285.1. Taxonomy (GTDB): domain Bacteria; phylum Pseudomonadota; class Alphaproteobacteria; order Rhizobiales; family Phreatobacteraceae; genus Phreatobacter. The sequence goes on from JBAWYY010000043.1 coordinate 3,377, forward strand.
GCACCTTCCAGGGATGCAGCAGGATGAAGTCGAAAGCGTCGCCTGCCGCGGCCCAGACCGCCGCGGGCACCGCATCGAGCGGCCTACCGGCGACATGCGAGCCGATTGCGATGCTGGTGACGCCTAAGCCCGACAGGCGCTCGATCTCGACCAGCGACTGGTCGGTATCGCCAAGCGGCAGGATGCCGGTCGGGCGGAAGCCCGGCACAGAGGCTGTCTCCAGCACCCAGTCGTTCAGCCATTGCACGTGGGCGAGCTGTTCTGCGGCGCCAAGCTCATAGCCGTAGAGGATCGGCGGCACTGAGAGATAGCGCGTGGTGATGCCATTGCCGGCCATCTCGGCGCGGTGGCCCGCAATGTCGGTCAGCGCCGCCGGCCAATGATCTTCGGCGGGAAAGGGCATGTATTTGCGGCCGACCGCTTCGGCAAGCGCCGCGCGCGGGGCGAGATGGGCGTGATAGTCGATCATTTCGAATGGGTTCCGGAAAGCGGCGGTCAGGCCGCGGGGCCGTGGCCGCCGAGCGACCAGCCGCGATGGGCGAGTTCATGCTTGGCGGCATAGGCGAGAGGCTTCGGCTCAAGCTCGGATTGCATAGTATCGTTCCACCGGTTGAGAAAGCCGAAGACCGCGATGACGGCGACGATCTCGACGATCTCCTCGGTGGAATAGTGCTGTTTCAGCGCATCGAAATCGGTATCGGTGACCGCATTGGGCGTGACACCGGCGCCGAGGGCGACCCTCAGCGCGCAGCGCTCGGCCTCGGTGAACAACGGGCTTGCCTCATAGTCCCAGACCGCATCGATCTTGTCGCGGCTCCCTTCCGCCTCCGGCAGGCCGTCGGCATTGGAGACGGCGTGCAGCATGCAATAGTTGCAGCCGGCAGCGCGGCTGGCGACATGGGCGACCAGCCATTTGAGCACCGGCGGCACCTTGCGGTTGACCCGCAGCGTCTGGAAGGCCAGTTCGGTGAAGGCGCGCAGAATATCCGGCACATGGGCCATGATGCGCCAGGCATTCGGCACGGTGCCGCCCTGGCGCTCGACGCGGGCAAAGAGCGGTTCGAGATCACCGAGCTCGGCGCGCGGCAACATGGGAAGGCGGCTCATGGCGGTCTCCTTGTCGTTTGTCTAGATCAGAGGATCAGCGGGTCGAGATCGACCCAACGGCGCTCGCGGTTGCTGCGGTAGCAGGCCTCTGCCAGTTGCACGCCGCGGGCTCCCGCGACCAGCGGCGACGGGAAGGCGCCGCCATCGACGACATGGCGCAGGAACAGCTCCCAGCCCGAACGATAGCTGTTCATATAGGCATCGACGTCCGGTACCTCCTGCCAGCGCTCATGATGGCGATTGTCCTGGCGGACATCGACATTCCAAATCGGCTTCGGCGTCGCAGCGGAGGGCTGGATGAAGCACTGGTGCAAGGTGGTGACGGCCGAGCCCTTGGTGCCATCGATTTGCAGGGTCAGCATGTCGTCGCGGCGCACCCGGTTCGACCAGGAGCTCGACACCTGGGCGAGTACCCCACCCTCTAGTTCGAAGGTCGCAAAAACTTCGTCCTCGACATCGACATCATAGCGCCGGCCGGCCTCATCGATGCGGCTCGGCACCGTCGTGCGGGTGCGGCAGGTGACCGCGCGGATCGGTGCCACCAGCGTGTCGATGATGTAGCGCCAGTGCGGAAACATATCGAGCACCAGGCCGCCGCCCTCGCTCTTCTTGTAATTCCAGCTTGATCGCTGGGAGGCATGGTCGGTGCCGTCGAACACCCACCAGCCGAAATCCAGCCGCATGGACAGGATCTCGCCGAAGAAGCCGGAATCCCTCACTGTGCGCAGCTTGTGGAAGCCTGGCAGGAACAGCTTATCCTGCACCGTGCCGCTCTTCACGCCTGCGGCCTGGGCCGTGCGAGCGAGGTCCATAGCGGTCTCGACGCTGTCGGCAACCGGCTTCTCCAGATAGACATGTTTACCGGCGGCGATGGCGCGCTTGGCCCGGGCGACCCGTCCGCCGGTGGCGGCAACATCGAAATAGATGGTGTTCTCCGGATCGGCGAGAACCGCTGAGGTATCGATCGACCAAGGCAGACCGCCATGGGCGGCGGCAAGTGCTGCGAGCTTCTCGGCATTGCGGCCGAGTAGAATCGGCTGCGGCATAAGCCGGTCGCCATTGGCGAGCAGTAGCCCGCCATCCCTAGCAATCGCCAGGATCGAGCGGATCAGATGCTGGTTTTGTCCAAGGCGCCCGGTGACGCCGTCCATGATGATGCGGATGGGGCGCGTGGCCATGTAAGTGGGTCCGTGTGGGTCAGGAGGGGCGATGCAGTTCGGCGCGCGGGCGGGTGACGCTCGGGCGGCCGTTCTTGATCACTTTGAGCGGCTGACGGACCTCGGCGACCACCTGCCGCGGGCTTTCGGCATCCATAATAACGACATCGGCCGGGTTGCCGGGGGCGATGCCATAGTCCTTGAGATTCATCAGCCGGGCCGAGCGGTTTGTGATCATCTCGAAGCATTCGGCGATGCGTTGGGGACTGCTCACTTGCAGCACGTTGCAGTGCAGATTGGCCATGCGCACCAGCGACCCATCGCCGAAAGGGGTGAAGGGGTTGAGCACATTGTTGGTCGATATGGTGCAGTTGCAGCCCTGTTCGACGAAGAGATTGGCGTCAACCAGGCCACGGCGGACATTGTAGTCCTGGTCGCGACCCATGAGGAACAGATCGGTTGCCGGCAAAATGGTGACGGCCACGCCGGCATCGGCGAGCCTTTGGGCAATCGCCTTCTGGCGGTCGACCGGCAGGGTGGAGAGCTTGGTGGCATGACCGATCGCCACCCGGCCGCCGAGCTTGTACTGCTCCGTGAGATCGCAGATCAGCGTCGTGTCGAGCTCGTCTGGCGAGTTGCCGAAATCAACATGCATGTCGATCTCGACGTCATATTCGCGGCCGAGTTCGAAGATGCGGTGGAGTTGTCCAGCATGGTCGGTATCGTAGCCGGGAGCCGCGCCCACTGCGCGGGCGCCGCGCTTCAGGCCTTCGACGATCAGTTCGTCCGTGCCGGGATTATTGGTTAGGCCCTCCTGCGGGAAAACGCAGAGTTCGATGTCGATGGCCCAGCGATACTCTTCCACAAGCGCCTGGATGCCCTCAATGCCGCGCAGGCCAATGCCGGGATCGACTTCGACATGGGTTCGCATGCGGGTAGCGCCATTGGCGATACAGCCCTCTAGCGTCGCCTTGCCCCGCTGATAGACGTCCTCGGCGGTGAAGTCCTTCTTCACCTCTTGGACGCGCTTGACCGCATCGGCCATGCGCCGGGTTTCCGGCGCGCAGCGGTCGATGATGCGAGACTTGTCGAGATGGATATGTGTCTCTACCAGGCCGCCGCAGCAGAGACACCCCTTGGCGTCATGGCTCGGCGCGTCGCAGACGAGGCCTGTCTCCACGGCGGCGATGCGCCCCTTGGCGAAGCCGATATCGACGAGATTGGGCCGGTCGGCAAGGCGGGCATTGCGGATGACATAGTCTATCATGACCGGCTCTCCCTCAAAGGGTTTCGTGTTCGACACGCCGGGCATAGCCGGCTTCGAATTTGCCATTGAAGGCGTCCGTTACCCAGTCGGCGAGCCAGGGAATGAGATGCTGCATGACGCCGCCGAGCGGATGGAACTCGTCCTGGAACAGCCACATCTCCTTTGGTCCGACGATCTCACTGAAGAACTTGTCGGCGCCCTCCAGCGGGCAGAGATAATCGTTCTCGCCCTGGGTGATGAGGGTCGGGCAGGTGAGCTTCTCGCCGATCCCCTGCAGGCCCATGGTGGCGGCCATCTTGTCGAATTCGGTCTCGTCCGAGATTCCAGACATATACATGAAGGTCGATTTGAAGCTCGGCGGCGCCAGCTCGAAGATCGCCTGCATGGAATAGAGGATGCCCATGATGCCGGCATTGACCTTGATACGGCTGTCGGCTGCTGCCAATTGCGGCGCCCAATAGGAGCCGAAGCTCGCGCCGGAGACGCCCAGCTTCGAGCTGTCGATCGCCGGATGGCGCTCGAGGAAGTCGAGAGCCGCCTTGCCGGCCTTGATATATTTGGCATCCGTGACGCAGCAGCCCTTCACGCGCGTCTCGCCCTGACCGGGTCCGTCAAGGGTGAGCATGGCGATGCCGCGGCGGGCGAAGGGATTATTCTCGGCGTTGGGGAATTCCTCCTTGAACATGTCCATGCCCGGAAAGAACAGTAGTGCCGGTACTGTGCCGGCTCGGTTGTCGGGCAGGTGCAGAACGCCATAGACCGCCTCACCCTCGACATCGAGTTTCACTCGCTCGATCAGCCCATGGGAATGGCGGATGACGCCTTCGAAGCACTCGACGCATTTGTCGTAGAGCTTGCGCTTCATGTCGGTGTCGCGGTTGATCGACCACTGGCCGCGGCCATAGTAGATCGAAGCCCGGTAGAAGAAGTCCTTGGCACTGACGGAATGACCCTTGGCCTCGGCTTCGCGCGCCATGTCCTCAAGCTGCCCCGCCGTATAGGCCCATTCCCGCGCGTTCTGCCGGAAGGTCTTGACCCGGTGCATGGTCCGCTCGACCTCGGCATAGCGGTAGCCGCGCTCCAGCCGGAAGCCTAGTGCGCCGGGGAACAGGAGGTCGTGGCCGGCGATGCGGAACAGTTGGTCCATGACCCATTGCTGGCCGCTGCGGCGTATCATTCCGGGAGGTGTGGCCATCCGGTCGTCTCCAGATTGTCTTTGATCAATTGGTTGCGGTTTCAAGCTGCCTTTTGCGCAGAGCAGGCGTCGATGACAGTTCTCGACGGGACCACCCAGCCAAGTGCAGCGCCAATCAGCTTCAGCGCGGCCTCGTGATAGTCCGGCCCGTTCATGGAGGCGCAGACATCCTCCATCACCACAACGCGATAGTCGCGGTTGAAGGCATCGAAGCAGGAGCAAAGCACACAGTTGTTGGTGTTGACGCCACCGATCACCAGTGTGTCGACCTTCAGGTTGCGCAGGAGCAGTTCCAGGTCGGTGTTGTCGAATGGGCTGTACCGGTGCTTGAACACGGTGAAGTCGCCGGGCCGGGGTTTGAGCTCGGGCACCACTTCGGTGATCGGTGCGCCCTCTATCGCCAGCGATTTGCGCGGCTTGTTGAGGCCGGGAATGGCGCTGCCATGCTGGGCCATCCAGAACGGGTTCTTGTTATCGACAATGGTGTCCGTCACCGGGTTGTGGCGATGATGGGTACGCACGAAGACGACGGGCAGGCCGGCTGCGCTCCAGGCGTCGCGCACCTTGGCGGCGGCGGCAATGACACGGTCGGCATCGGGCTTGGCGACCAGGAGATGGCCAATCGAGTGGTCGAGATGAGAGCGGTTCATATCGACCAGCAAGAGGGCCGCGCGATTGAGCCAGCTTGTGTCGAGGGCGACAGACGTCATGACATCACCTTGTAAAGTTCGCGGCTGACTTCGCTGACGATTTCGTGGAAGGGCTGGCTCAGCCGGGTCTCGCGGTCGCGTGGACGCGGCAGGTCGATATTGAAGATGCGGTGGATGCGGCCCGGCCTGGCGCTCATCAGCACCACGGTATCCGACAGGAACACCGCCTCCGATAGGCTATGGGTCACGAACAGCACGGTCTTGCGGTAGAGCTGCCAGATGCGCACGAGTTCGAAAGCCATGCGGTCGCGGGTGATCTCGTCGAGAGCGGAGAAGGGCTCGTCCATCAAGAGGACGTCGGGGTCGAGCGCTAAGGCGCGGGCAATCGCCGCGCGCTGTTGCATGCCGCCGGAGAGCTGGTGGGGATGCTTGGTCTCGAAGCCGCGCAAGCCCACCACGTCGATCAGTTCGTCGATGGCAGCGCCGCCGCGTGGACGGCCGCCGTCGCGGCCCTCGACCAGATCGAGCAGCAGCTTGATATTGCCGCGGATATCCAGCCACGGCATCAGATTGGCCTGCTGGAACACCATACCGAAGCGGCCCTTGCTGCGCAGATCCGAGGGCGCCTGGTCGCCGACCGTGACCGTGCCGCGGGTCGGCGTCATAAGATCGCCGACCACCTTGAGCAAGGTGCTCTTGCCGCAGCCGGATGGGCCTACCAGCGAGACGAAGGCGCCATTGGGAATGGTCAGATCGATGCCCTGCAGGGCGGTGACGGCATCACCGCCGCCCACGCCATAGGTGACGTCGATACCGGAAATAGTGATGGCCGCAGCGGAGCTAGTCGCCGCCTGCTGAGTAAGAAGTGCCTCGCTCAACTCCGCGGCCTCCGCACCAGCGCCGAGAGCGCCTGCGCCTCATCGATGCTCTCGACGAACTTGTTGGTGTAGAGTTCTTGCGCGGCCGGCTTCTTCGGCAGATCGCCGGATCCGGCCAGAATGTCGATAGAGGACTGCCATTTCTCGGCATTCATCAGGCCGAAGCGGGTGGCGAAATCGGGCGAATTGTAGAGCTCGTAGATGATTGCGAGCTTGCGGGTTTCCAGTTTCAGTTCGCGGTCGGGCGAGACCTTGACGATCTCGGCCACGGCGCGCTCCATATTGTCGCGGGTCCAGATCAGGCTCTTCAGCGTAGCGGTGACGAAGCGTTTGACCAGGTCGGGATTGGTGCGAACCAGATTGTCATTGGTGTAGATGACCGTGCCATAGAATTTGACGCCATAGTCATTCAGCGCCATCACATTGACCGGGAAGCCGCGCTCTTCCAGCGTCAGCGCCTGGCCGAAGCTATAGCCGAACACGGCGTCGACCTGGCCGGCGGCGAGCATCTGCACCTCGGCGCCGCGGGCGACGTTCACATATTCGATGTCTTTGCGGGTCAGCCCCGCGCCAAACAGCATGGGGTCGAGCAGGCCCTGCACATTGGTCTGGAACCAACTCAGCTTCTTGCCGCGCAATTGCTGTGGCGTGGTCAGGTTGTCGCGTTTGCGGGTGATCACCGAGAAGGGCGTATCCGGCTCATCGGCCATTACCGCCACAACCGGCAAGCCGCTGGCGCGCGCCTTGATGAAGCTGTCGGCATTGGCGACGCCGAACTGCTCGCGGCCGGTGCCGATGAACACCTCGTTCTGTTGACCGCCGGAGGGCGGGCGTATTTCGAGGTCGATGCCCTCCTTGGCATAGATGCCCTGGGCAAGGCCCGCATAGTACTGGGCATGCATGGCCCAGGGGGTGAAGTTGATGCGCATCACCACCTTGTCGGCGGCCCGGGCGGCGGTTCCAGTCAGCGAGGCCGCCGCAAGCGCGGCCGGTACGAATGTGCGGCGAGTGATCATCATGGCTCTCCATCGGCGGTGCGGCGAACGGTGATAAGCTCCCTGAGCGATCGATTGCCGGCAGGGTCCGGTGTGTGTCTGAGCGGTGGGTCTACGGTCTAGATGGTGGTGGTCTGGTCCCCGCCCTGGCGCTTCCAGGTGAGCGCGCTTTCGAGCCTTGACATGAGGCCGAAGAAGGCCGTGCCGATGATGGCGAGCGCGATGATGGCGGCGAAGGATCGGGCGGTGTTGAAGTTGAAACTGCCGGAGAGCACGAGATAGCCAAGGCCATTGGAGGCCGCGAGCCATTCGGCGACGATGGCGCCGAGCACGGCCAGTGTCGTGGCGATGCGGAGGCCTGCGAAAATATAGGGCATGGCATAGGGCAGCCTGAGCCTAAAGAACATGCCCCGCTCGCTAGCATCGACCGAGCGGAACACATCGGCCAGGCCGCGATCGACTTCCTTGAAACCGACCATCGTATTGATAACGATCGGGAAGAAGGCAAAGGAGGCGACGACCAGGATCTTCGAGCCGAGGCCGGCGCCGACCCAGACCAGGATCAAGGGCGCAATGGCGATTTTCGGCACGCTTTGCAGCGCTACAAAGATCGGCATGATCAGGGTCTCGATCAGCGGAAAGCGGATCATCAGCGCCGAGACCGCGAGCGCGAAGGCGGCGGCGCAGACATAGCCAGTGGCGATACTCCAGATCGTCGAGAGGCTGTGCATCTGGATCAAGTTCCACTCCTTGATCGTCAATTCAACGATCTCGGACGGCGTCGGCAGCAGGAAGCGGGGGATCTCAAAGAAGCGCACCGAGGCCTCCCAGATCACCAGCAGCACTACGATCAGTGCAGGCGAACTCCACCGCTCTACGGTCTTGCGCCAGGAGCGCATGGAGCTTGCGCCGGTGGCTTCAACGGAGGGCGTCGGGCTGCGGTCGGTGGCGATATCGGTCATCAGATGCTCGCTGCCCGCTTGAGGGCGGAAGTGGCTTCCCAGCCTCGCAGTTCACGGACTGCATCTAATCCGAACTGGCTGTGACGCTCGCTCAGTGCACGCAGGCCGGCGAGGTCGCCAGCACGGATCAGCCGGACGAATTCGGCATGATGACGAAGCGATTCCGCGATGAAGGCGTCGCCGCGCTTATAGACCAGCATGCCGCGCTGGGCTCGGTCCCAAACATCGGCGATCATCGCGACCAGCTTGCGGTTGGGACAAGCGCCGATGATCACGGCATGAAAGCGACGGTTGAGCTGGCCATAGAGGGCGGGATCGCGACGGGCCGCCGGCGTCGCCATCTCCCGTAGCAGATCGTCCAGTTCGTCGATGGCGGCGGGCGTCAGATGCGGCGCGGAGCAACAGGTC
>JBAWYY010000044.1:0-11945 GCA_037143285.1 Alphaproteobacteria bacterium
CGCCGAAGATCGCCTCTGTCACCGGATGTTCCACCTGCAGACGGGTGTTCATCTCCATAAAATAGAACTTGTCGGCAGACAGCCCGGCCGACCCGTCCGCGATAAACTCCACCGTGCCGGCGCCGACATAGCCGACGGCCTTCGCGGCATTGACGGCGGCCTCGCCCATGGCCGCGCGCATCGCATCGGGCATGCCAGGGGCCGGCGCCTCTTCGATCACTTTCTGATGCCGACGTTGCAGCGAGCAATCCCGCTCGAACAGATGCACGACATTGCCGTGTTGGTCGCCGAAGACCTGGATTTCGATATGGCGCGGTGCGGTGACATATTTCTCGATCAGCACGCGCGGATCGCCGAAGGCATTTGCGCCTTCTCGTTGGGCCGAAGCTAGCGCATCCTCGAAATCCACGGCCTTATCGACACGCTTCATGCCCTTACCGCCACCGCCCGCGATGGCTTTGATCAGGACGGGATAGCCGATCTCATAGGCCTTCTGCTTCAGAAAAGCCGGATCCTGCTTGTCGCCGTGATAGCCAGGTACGACGGGGACGCCAGCCTTTTGCATCAGCGCCTTAGCGCCATCTTTCAGGCCCATGGCGCGGATGGCTGACGCTGGCGGCCCGATAAAAACGATACCAGCCGCCGCGCAGGCCTCGGCAAACTCGGCCCGTTCCGACAAAAAGCCGTAGCCCGGGTGAATGGACGCCGCGCGCGAGGCCTTTGCGGCCGCGAGTATCGCATCGATGACGAGATAGCTTTCGCGCGCTGGCGCAGGCCCGATCCGATAGGCCTCATCGGCGAGGCGCACATGCATCGCATTGGCATCTGCGTCCGAATAAACTGCGATCGTGCGCAATCCCAGGCGCTTAGCGGTGCGGATGACGCGCACCGCGATCTCGCCGCGATTAGCAATGAGAACCGAATCGAGCATCTGGGATCTCTTCAAATGAACCGGCACAATAGCCCTGCCTGGACCCCGTTCAACCCCCAGGGGCCTGCTTGCTCTCGGTCTTTGGCAGGTCTGGGGTCGACACCACGCACTTGCGGGCTTGCCGAGGCCCCGTCACGTTAAGATTGGCTGGGAAACTAAAGAAATGACCGATCTTGCTGACCTATCCGCGGCAAGCCTTGCGAAAGCCTATGCGACCAAAGCCTTGTCGCCGGTGGACGTGGCCAAGGCCGTGCTCGCGCGCATTGAAACCGCAGAGCCCAAACTGAATGCGATGTATCGCATTCATCGCGAGGAAGCACTTGCCGCCGCAAAGGCCTCGGAGCGGCGCTGGCTGGCAGGCGCAGCGCTCTCAGCAATCGACGGCGTCACCGTGACGGTGAAGGAAAATCTCGCAACGGCCGGCGACCCGACCCCTGTGGGCGTGCCCATAGCCGATATGACGCCGGCGGCGACTGATAGTCCTGTGCCTGCCCGGTTGCGCGAGGCCGGCGCGGTTATCCTCGGCAAGACGACCATGCCCGATTACGGCATGCTTTCCGCGGGGCTTTCATCTTTACACGGTGTGACCCGAAATCCTTGGAATCTCAGCCAAAACCCGGCCGGGTCATCCTCAGGCGCTGGCGCCGCAGGTGCCGCCGGTTACGGACCGCTCCATATCGGCACCGATATCGGTGGCTCGATCCGACTGCCGGCCTGCCATTGTGGCCTGTTCGGGCTGAAACCCTCGCTGGGCCGCGTACCGATCTCGCCCCCCTTCATGGGTCGCGTCGCTGGCCCCATGACGCGGTCGGTCAAGGACGCAGCGATCCTCATGACCGTCATCTCCCGTCCCGATCTGCGCGACTTCATGAGCCTGCCTTTTGAGGACGAGGACTATGCCCGAGGGCTCGATCGCATCACGGTCAAGGGTCTGCGCGTCGGCCTTATGACGAAACTCGGGGCCGGCTTGAAGGCGGAAGCGGCTGTGGTGAAAGCCGCTGAAGCCGCCGCTCTAGCCCTGGAAAAAGCCGGCGCCATTGTCGAACCGCTCGGGTCCATCCTGGACGCTAAGATGCTGGACGGCATGTGCCGCTTCTTCGAGCAGCGCTCCGCTGCGGACTTGAAAAAGCTTCCAGCAGCGAAACGTGCGAAACTGCTGCCCTACATCGTCCAATGGGCAACGCATCGCGCGGATGGCGCCACAGCCGACGTGCTCATGGCCGCCTATCTCCAGGTTCAGGCCATGCGCGAGCAAACTGTGCGGATGACCCACGCCTTCGACTTCGTCATCAGTCCGGTCGCACCCATCATCACCTATCCAGCGGAGTGGCATTCTCCAACCAACGACCCGACCAAGGCCCTCGAACACATCCCCTTCACGCTCCCGGCCAATATGAGCGAGCAACCGGCCGCCAGCGTGCCGTGGAGCTATGATCCGAAGTCGGGCATGCCGATTGGCGTTCAAGTGATGGGCCGCCGGTTCGATGATCGCGGCGTGATGCGGCTGAGCCGCCTCCTCGAAACCTTGCGGCCAAAGCAAAAGCCCTGGCCGTTGATCGGCTAGCGTTACATCCGAAATACGCCGAAGCGGGTCTTCTCAATCGGCGCATTGAGAGCAGCGCTGAGCGCCAGACCCAGAACCCGGCGGGTTTCTCCGGGCGTGATGATGCCGTCGTCCCACAGACGCGCGGTGGCATAATAGGGATGACCCTCGGCGTCATATTGCGCGCGGATCGGGGCCTTGAAGGCCTCCTCGTCCTCGGCACTCCAGCTGCGGCCATCAGCCTCGATATTGTCGCGCTTAACGGTCGCGAGCACGCTTGCCGCCTGCTCGCCGCCCATCACCGAAATGCGCGCATTGGGCCAGGTGAACAGGAAGCGTGGCGAATAGGCACGTCCGCACATGCCGTAATTGCCGGCGCCATAGGATCCGCCGACGATGAGGGTGAGCTTTGGCACCTGCGCACACGCAACCGCCGTCACGAGCTTAGCGCCATCTTTGGCGATCCCGCCCGCTTCGAACTGGCGACCGACCATGAACCCCGTGATGTTCTGCAGGAACAGGAGCGGGATCCGCCTTTGGCAGCAGAGTTCAACGAAATGGGCGCCCTTGAGCGCGCTTTCAGAAAAGAGAATGCCGTTATTGGCAATGATGCCCACGGGCATGCCATGGAGCCGTGCAAAACCCGTCACAAGCGTCGTCCCGTAAAGCGCTTTGAACTCATCGAAAACCGAACCATCGACCAAGCGCGCAATAACCTCGCGGATGTCATATTGGGTCTTGAGGTTGACCGGCACCAAGGCTTCCAACTCAGCGGGATCAAAAAGGGGTGCCACGGGATCGACGATATCGATGTCCGGCGCCTTCACGCTGTTGAGATTGGCAACGATGCGCCGCGCGATGGCGAGCGCGTGGGTATCGTCCACGGCATAGTGATCGGCGACGCCTGATTGACGCGTGTGGACGTCCGCACCGCCGAGATCCTCAGCGGAGACTACCTCGCCGGTGGCAGCTTTCACCAGCGGCGGTCCACCAAGGAAGATCGTGCCCTGATGACGCACGATGATGGTCTCATCCGACATGGCCGGCACATAGGCGCCACCCGCCGTGCAGGACCCCATGACCACAGCGATCTGGGGGATGCCGGCCGCGGAGAGATTGGCTTGGTTGAAGAAGATGCGGCCGAAATGCTCGCGATCAGGAAAGACATCGGTCTGATGCGGCAGGTTCGCGCCGCCGGAATCGACGAGATAGACGCAGGGCAAACGGTTTTGCGCAGCAATTTCCTGAGCGCGCAGATGCTTTTTCACCGTCATGGGATAGTAGGTGCCGCCTTTGATGGTGGAATCGTTGCACACGATCACCACTTCACGCCCCTCAACCCGACCGATCCCGGTAATGACGCCTGCACCATGGATCGCGTCGTCATACATACCGTTTGCGGCGAGTTGCGAGAACTCAAGGAACGGCGAACCCGGGTCCAAAAGGCGCATCACCCGTTCGCGCGGCAAGAGCTTGCCTCGCGCCACGTGCCTATCCCTCGCCTTGGCGGGACCGCCGAGTGCCGCCTCCGACCGTTTAGCCGCGAGATCAGCGAGAATCGCACCCCAGGCTGCAGCATTGGCCTTAGCTTCAGGAGATGTGAGCGAAAGCGAGCTTTTGAGAACGGCCAAGGCAAATCACTCCGGCGACGACGAGCGTCTTGGTTAGCTTGGCTCGCGCGCGCTGTCACTCATCGCGGCGTCGGTCGATCCATGCCGGCCGCCGCGAGGACAGCGACACTTTCAGGTCCTGTGAGATGGGCAAGGAAAGCACGAGCAGCATCCGGGTCGCGGGCGTTGCTTGCGACCGCCGCCGCATAGGTCGTGATCATCTGAATGTCTGCCGGCAAGGGGCCGACAAGCCGCGCACCCCTCACCGGCACGATCTCGCTGATCTGATGGATGACCAATTCGATCTCGCCAGAGGCCACCCATTCGGCAGCATAACCACCCTGGCGAAGCCGGGTCTTGCCGCGCATCGCGTCGGTCAATCCCAATCGCTCGATGAGTGAGGCAACATAGGCGCCACTCGTGCCGCCGCCTGCCGGATCGGTATAGGTAATCGACTTCGCGGCAAGAAGTGTGGCCTTAAAGGCCTCAACCGTTGAGATATCGGGCGATGGCGCGCCCTCTTTGACCCCAACACCGACCCCGGTGGAAGCGATCGGCACGGCGCTGCCTGCAATTTTGCCGGCTGCACTCAGCGCTTGAAACACGGCAGGTGTCCCGATCACAACGTCGGCCGCCTCGCCGCCCTCAATGCGCCGCCGCACACCGCCGGCCGTGTCGCTTGTGATGGTCACGCGATGCCCGCTTGCCCGTTCAAAACCGACCGCGAGGCTCGTCACAATGCCACGGGTTGCGCCCGTTGCGAGCACCTTAAGGTCTGCGGCGAGGGCATGGGTTGAGAACGAAAGCGATGCCAGCAGGGCACCCATGGCAAAGCGGAGTTTCATGACAGGATTCCCGTGATGTGTTGCCGGCGCAAGCATGAGCCCTTGCGTCAAGACACCTCGTCATAAGGTGCGTGGTGCCAGGGTTCGGCGGCCGCGGCGCTCGCCCATTCACCCCAGGACGGGAGCCCCATGATCGTATCCATGTAAGCCCGGGTGCTAGCAGAGACCGGTACGGCATAGGCTTGGAAACGATGGACTACGGGCGCATACATCGCGTCAGCCGCCGAGAACTTGCCGTAGAGAAACGGCCCGCCCGCACCGAAGCGCTGCCGGGCATCAGCCCATAGCTGTTCGATCCGAGCAACATTCGCTTTCACGTCATCGGAGAGCGCGACGGCCTTGGGCGCACGCCGGAAATTCATCGGGCAGCGCGACCGCAAGGCCTGAAAGCCGCCGTGCATCTCGGCAGCGCTTGAACGCGCATGGGCGCGGGCCGCTGGATCAACAGGCCAAATCGCTTTGTTGGGAAACATCTCAGCAAGATAATCCACGATGGCGAGGCTTTCCCAGACCACGATGGCACCATCAACCACGAGCGGGACTGTACGCCCCCCGCCATAGGCACGGATCCGCGCCTGGGTGTCGGGGTGGTACAGCGGGATCATCTCTTCATCAAAGGCGATCCCCATTTCGCGCATGAGGATCCACGGCCTGAATGACCAGGATGAATAGTCCTTATTGGCAATCACCAGCTTCATATCGATCTCCCGCTTTGCACGCGCAATTCTGGTTTGGAACCGTGTGCGTCACCAATTCTTTCTCGGCATCGCAGGGATCGATCTCGGTGAAGACTATGCCTTGTCTTTGGGCGCCGGCAGATCGACCGCCCCGCCTTCTTTTTTCCAGGCGCCGAAGCCACCGGCCATGTGAGCCACCGGCTTCAAGCCCATGTTCGCCGCACTCTGCGCCGCAAGTGCTGAACGCCAGCCACCGGCGCAGAAGAATACGAAGCGCTTGTCCTCTGCAAAAACCGGCTTGTGATAGGGGCTTTCCGGGTCAATCCAGAACTCGAGCATGCCGCGCGGACAATGGAAAGCGCCGGGCATTTTGCCCTCACGCTCCAACTCCCGGGGATCGCGCAAATCGACCAGCACCACATCCTCGCGGCCGGCGAGTGCTTTGACATCATCAACGCTCAGCGTCTCGATTTGGGCTTCCGCTTCCGCCAGCAATTGGCGATAGCCCTTAGTGATGGTTTGCGGCATGGCGGATCTCCTGGCTTCAAAACTGCCACAGCGGTAGCCTGCCCTGCCGATGCTTGCAATTGCCCGCTCGACCAGGATCCGAGGCCCGATGTTTCACCTGACCCAATTCGACGCTCTCGCCGGCCTTCTGTTTATTGTCACGTGGTTTGGCTACTCCTGGCTCGTCGACCGCTCAAACCGCGGCGGCCAAGGGCTGACCGCGCGGATGGCCGGTTTCCGGCGCGCATGGATGAATGAGATGAGGGCCCGGTCGAACCGGATCATCGACGGCCAAATCAACATGACGCTACAGCAGGGTACGGCCTTCTTTGCCTCCACTGCATTGCTCGCCGTCGGCGCTTGCCTCACCCTGCTCGGCGCCTCCGACAAGGCGATCGAGATCCTCTCGACCCTTCAGCCGGGCGAGCAGCCCTCGCGCGCCGTGTGGGAGCTCAAGGTCGCCGGCCTCACTCTCATCTTCGTCTACGCCTTCTTCAAATTCGCCTGGGCCTATCGGCTGTTCAATTATTGCGCGATCCTAATCGGGGCGACGCCGGACCGTGAGCATGCCGACACTGAAGCCGGCATTGCCGCTGCCAACCGGGCGGCTGCCATGAACAGCATCGCCGCCCGCCATTTCAACCGCGGCCAGCGTGCGTTTTTCTTTGCGCTCGGCTATCTCGGCTGGTTTGCGGGCCCAATCGCTTTCATCGTGGCAACCGCTGCCGTCGTCGTCGTCCTCTATCGACGCCAATTCGCCTCCGACAGCCTGGACGCGCTCGCCTGATCAGGGCAGGACGCAGCGATGACAGACACCATCGATTCCGATCTTGAAGCCGCCCTCCTCTCGCTTGCGTCCGAGCGCGGGCCCGACAAGTCCATTTGCCCCTCAGATGCGGCGAAAGCCGTTGGGACCGCGCGCACCGTCGACTGGCACACTTTGATGCAGCCGGTGCGGCGCGCGGCTGTTCGCTTAGCGATTGATGGACGACTGATCATCACCCGTAAGGGCAAGCCGGCTGACCCCAGAGACTTCAAGGGCGTCTACCGCATCACCGTGCCGCGGGAGGATTAATGAGGCCTAGGGCGCCGGAAACAGCGCGTCGGTCTTGCCCGCGAGCCAATAGGCAAACAGCCCCACCCATTCCCGCGCTGACTTGTCGACGAGATCGAGCCCTTGCGAAGCAATTCCAATGGGGCGCATCCGCTCCCAGGTCGTGTTCCGAGTTTCGAAATCTACGGGATAGGCGACGACCGAAATGCCCACCTTGCGAAAAATCCCAACGGAGCGCGGCATGTGCCACGCGGAAGTGACCAATAGCCAGGTTTCGCCCGGATTCTGCGCGATCATCGGCTTAAGCAGAACCGCGTTCTCCCAGGTATTGCGGCTTTCACGCTCAAGCGTGATGCGCGAGGGATCTAGCCCCAGCGACGTCAGAAGTTTAGCCGCAACGGCTGCCTCATCAGCACCACCTGCCGCAAAAAGGGCCGGAGAACCACCGGTATAGATCACTTTGGCTTGTGGATAGCGGCGCGCCAAAGCGACTGCCTCGGTAATGCGGGTCGCGGCAACCCGAACGGCCACCTGCCCGCCCCGCGCGCTGGTCGTTGCCTCATCTATGGCGCCGCCGAGAATGATGATTCCCGTCGGCGGTCGCATCTCCTGGGATTGAACCGGAAACCGGTTCTCAAGGGGCGCACGCAACCAAACACCGACGGGGAGGAATGCGCAGGCGCAGAGGCATAGCAGGGAAACCAACGCTAAGCCGCGACCGACTTTCACAAACCTCGAAAAGGTCAACAACACGCCGATCAAAATGCCTGCAATGAGGACATTTGAAGGCGTAATGAGAAACCAACCGAGCTTGGAAGCTGTGAAAAACATAATCGCAAAGGCGCGCAGGACTCAGCGATTCGCGCAAGGAAGCGAGAGCGCCCTTATCGCTGCGCGGTTACACGTCCAGTGACCACGTGCCGGACGGGGACATTGTCCACCATCGTCTCGCCCTTCGGCACAGGCCCACGCAACCAGTTGACCTTGAGGCCGGTCTGCCCATCCACGAGAGCAATTCCAACGCCGTTGAATCTCACGTTCGATCCGTAGCGATCAAGAACCGTGGATTTTGCTCTGCGGGCCGCGTCCATGGGATCAGCCTCAGGCGTCATTGCTGGATCCGGCATCTGATTGCTCTTGGCTTTATAAATGGCAAACGGTTGAATGAAACGATCGCTCGCATGGATAGCACAATCGCCTATGCGCAATCCAGTGACACTATAATCAGTCATGCTGTGACAACCAATAATCTACAAATTCTCATGGTGCCGACGGCTATTTTCACTCTATGTGGATCTGAACGGAGCCTTCGCCCTTAGAGCCCAATCCACGCCCCGACGGTTTCTCGCGCACCCCCGACATTCGTCCTTGCTCCCTCCGCGCCCCTTTGCTAAACGACCCCACCTCGTTGGGCACCCCCCGACGGAGCGGCCGTGGCGGAACTGGTAGACGCGCTAGCTTGAGGTGCTAGTGGGTAACACCGTGGAGGTTCGAGTCCTCTCGGCCGCACCATCTTCGGGATTTGCATCCCAGAACGGCGCCTTAGGCTGTCATGGCCGAGGCGCCGTTCTTGTTTCTGCTGTCCATTATCCGCCGGGAACGATGTGCACGACCTTGAACCCGCGTGCTTTCAGCGCCCGCAAGAATGCCGGGACCATGGCAACGGTCTGCGGCCTCGGGTCGTGAAGCAGCACGATGCCGCCGCCATTGTGCTCGATCCGCCCCATCACGAGCCTCAACTGCACATCGGGCGCCATATCATTCCAATCGCTCGCCCAGACGTCAGCACCGAACACGCCAATGCCGCGAGCGGCCAGCCTTGCGTTCAATGCCGCAGAATCACCAAAGCCGGGATAGCGGAAGAACGGAGAGGCCGGCATGCCGCGATAGCGTCCGAATGCTGCCTCCTCGACCGTTCGAAAGCCATCCTCGATCTCAGCCAACGCCCGCTCGAACGGGAGTTTATCGATGGTCATGATGTGGTTCATCGTGTGATGGGCGACCGTGTGGCCCTCGGCCGCAATCCGGCGGGCCAAGTGGGGCGCTGCCCGCGCATTCCGACCGATCAGAAAGAAGGTGGCGCGTACACATTCCCGCGCCAGGGCCTCAAGCACTTTTTCAGTCGCGCCGGGTATTGGGCCATCATCGAAGGTGAGCACCACCTCGCGAGGCCTGAGCGCGAGAGTGTCGTTATAGCTTTTCCGGCCGACAAAAAGCCCCTGACCGGTCGACACCGTCATGACCCTTGAAGTGCCAAGCGCATCCTCATGGCCCGGGCAGGAACCCGCCCATGACGGCGCGACGGCCCCTAGGAGAGCAATAAGCGCAAGGCATACGAATCGAATCGGGAACCAGTCGGGCATTACCCATCCTTGCTAAATCGGAGGACTGCGGCCAAGAGGATCGTGTCCCTTTGCTCCCTGTCCAATCCGGAGGCGTTGATGGTCGACCTACCGACGCTCGCCCTGCCTCCCGATGATTGGCGCGATGATGATGGCGATCTAAAGCCCGAGATCATTGAAACAGTCGAGGCTCTCATCGCTTCGAGTGATCGCGAACAGCTAAAATCGCTTCTGGCCGAGGCCCATGAAGCCGATATGGGCGAGCTCTTGGAAAAGCTCGCCACAGACGACCGCCCCAAACTCATCGAACTCTTGGGCGATGTGTTCGACTTCACGGCCCTGACCGAAGTCGATGAAGCGATCCGCATCGAGATCATCGAGGACCTGCCAGTCCAAACGGTGGCCGAGGGCGTTGCGGAACTCGAAAGCGACGATGCCGTCTATATTCTCGAAGATCTGACGGAAGAGGATCGTACCGAGATCCTCGATAAGCTCGCCCCGATCGATCGCGTCGCCCTGAAACGAGCGCTCGACTATTCGGAGGGGTCCGTCGGGCGTCGTATGAAGGACGAGTTTGTGGCTGTGCCTCCCTTCTGGACGGTTGGCCAAGTGATCGACCATCTGCGAGAGGCAAGCGACCTGCCCGGTGAGTTCACCGAGGTCTTTGTGGTCGACCCCGCCTACAAGCTCCTCGGCAATTTAAGACTTGATCGCATCCTACGCTCACGGCGCCCGATCGTCGTCACGACCCTCATGGAAGAGGACCCACACACGATCCGCGCCGATAGCGACCAACATGACGCAGCTCTCGAATTCGAGCGCTATAATCTCTTGTCCGCACCCGTCGTTGATGACGCAGGCCGGCTGGTGGGTGTGCTCACCGTCGACGATATCGTCGACGTGATTGAGGAAGAGGCCGACGCTGAAATCAAAGCGCTCGGCGGCGTGAAGGCGGATGAAGAGCTCTCAGACTCCGTCTGGACCATCGCGAAGAGCAGGTTTGGCTGGCTCTTCGTCAATCTGCTGACGGCCTTCATCGCATCGACGGTCTTAAAGACCTTCGAGGCACAGCTTGAAACAATGGTGGCGCTGGCGGTGCTCGCGCCCATCGTCAAGCCAGGGCGGCAATGCGGCGACCCAAACCATGACCGTCGCCGTGCGTGCGCTCGCCACGCATCAGCTTGGGCCACACAACGCGCTTCGCGTCATCGGCCGAGAACTAGTCGCCGGCACCATCAACGGCATCGCCTTCGCGGTGATTACAGGGATCATCGCTGGGTTTTGGTTCTCCACACTCGATCTTGGCCTGGTCATCGGGCTTGCGATGATCTGCAATCTCATCGCGGCGGCGTTAGGCGGAATTCTGATTCCGCTCGCACTTGACCGGCTGAATGCTGATCCGGCGGTGTCATCTGGACCGTTCGTTACGACCGTTACAGATGTCGTAGGATTTTTGTCGTTTCTCTGGATCGCCGCATGGTGGTTTAAAATATAAGCCGGCTATATTTAAGAATTCGCCGATTTCATTTACCATATTTGATTTTGAAAATCAGTAGTTGAGTACCAATAATAGCCGGATACTAGGGTTTTTGAGGAAAAATTAAATTCCACAGTCCAATCTCCTTTATCTGCGGGGAGACGGACTATGAGAGTGCATGACGATTGGACGTCAGGCAAACGCTTGACGAACCTTGCCATCTTCAGCCTCTTCGTCGCCGCAACGTTGTTCATCGCTGCGGGATGGCTCGGCTGGACACCGGCCAGAATGTTGGCTGGTCGCGATGGCACTTGGGTGCCAAACCTCTTGGCCGGAGGCCTCGTTGCGATCGCTGTCACTTTCTTGTTTATCCTGCGGCTTCGCGGCGCTCTCAATGACGCGGCTAGCCGTTTGGAAATCGCCTCATCTTTAAGTGGTCACGATGAGCTCACAGGCCTCATCGGCCGAACCACGTTCTTTGCCGCAATTGACGCACGGACCGATGAACCGACCGGCGCTCGCCCATTTTGCCTCATGCTGATCGATCTCGACCGTTTCAAAGAGATCAACGACGGCTTTGGCCATCAGGCGGGCGACCAAGTGCTGGCGGCCGCGGCACGGCGACTACGCGCGTTCTGGGGACAGGCAGCGCTCGTCGCGCGTCTGGGCGGTGATGAATTCGCCGTGGTGATCGACGGCGATATTGCGGACCCGGCGGTTGCGACGGCTTGCGAGCAGATGATTGCCGAAATGCGTAAGCCGATTGCAATCGAAACCTGGACGGTGTCGCTCACTTGTTCCATGGGCGTCGTGCTGGCGCCTCGTGACGGCTCGACGCGCGAGGAGTTAATCAGCCGAGCCGACCGTGCGCTTTACGCCGCAAAGGCGCGTGGCCGGGCCCAGGCGGTCATCTTTGATATCGAGATGGAAAAAGACGTCACGCGGCGGCGCTTCACAGA
>JBAWYY010000045.1:0-11869 GCA_037143285.1 Alphaproteobacteria bacterium
CGAGCGTATCCTCATCTGCGCGCGTCCGGATGAACTCGACCTTCGAGCGCTGGACGGCCCACGCGGAACCGACCGACACCAGTGGGAGCGAAATGCGCTCGCTGATGTAGAGGCGGCCGACCTGTTGCAGCAGATCCTCGCGCTTCTTGTCGTCAAGCTCGACGGTGGCCGCTTGGATCAGCTCATCAAGCCTCGTGTTCGAGTAGCCGCGCCAGTTGAAAGCACCCAACCGTTTGGCCGGGTCATTGGTGTGGCCAAGCGAGGAATAGGTGTAAGTCGCTTCACCCGTCAGCGTCCCCCAGCCGAGCATGGTGGAGGAAATTTCTCCACGGGTCCGCGCCGGGAAGACGATCGCAATTGGCTGGCCATTGGCCTGAACGTCGAGGCCGATGCGCGCTAACATTTGAGCGATCGCCGTGCCGACCGCGCGGTCGCCCGGCAGTCGGTCGATGGAAAAGCTCAGCGTGAACTTAAAGCCATTGGGGAAGCCGGCTTCTGTCAGCAATTGGCGGGCGCGCACGAGGTTCGGTTGCGGCACCGGGAAATTTGGAATTTCGCCAAAAATGCCGGGCGTCACCATCTGACCCTTCGGCGTCCCGAGCCCTTCCATCGCGACCTCGGCAAGCGCCTTGCGGTCAATGGCCAGATCGATCGCCTCGCGCACCCGTGCGTCCCGGAACGGATTGGCAGGAAGCCGCGATCCGTCCTTGGCTGTGACCTGAGGGGTCGGCTCACGGAAATCGAAGTCCATGTTGAAGACATAGATCGTGTCGCCTTTGACAATGCGCAGGCGCTGGTCTCGTTCCAGTGTTGCCACGTCGGATGCGGGCACGCGCACGATCATATCGACCTGTCCCGTGCGCAATTGGGCGACGCGGGCCGCATCATTGGGAATCTCACGACGCACAACCCGCGTCCAAGGCTGCTTCTCACCCCACCAGCCGTCGAACCGATCGAGAACCAGCTGTTCGCGCGGCGTCCAGGACACGAAGCGATAAGGGCCGGTGCCAACCGCTGCTCGCCCCGTATTGAAGGCTTCATTCGCATTCTCGCGAGTGAGCCCGGCGGCGGCCTTCGCCGAGACGATGAAGAGGCGGACGAAATCGTTCGGCAAGGTCGGCGCCGGCGCAGTGGTCTCGATCTGAAGGGTCAAGGGATCGACAACGGTTGTCGATTTCACTTGGCGCACATAGGGCGTCGTAGGATTGGGGCCGGAGACGAGCGGGATACGGTCGATGGAGAACTTCACGTCCTCGGCAGTGAAGTCCGAGCCATCGTGGAACTTGACCCCGGGCCGAAGCTTGAACTCCCAGGTGGTCGGACCGGTCGCGCGCCAAGACAGCGCCAGCCCCGGCTCAAGCTGTAGCCGATCACCGGACCAAACCAGCGTATCGAACACATGCTTCAGCGCTTCGGCATGGGTGCCGGTGGCGGTGAAATGGGGGTCGATGGATTCAGGGCCCGCCCGCACGCCGATGGTCAGGGTCTGGGCGGACGCGGAGATCGCAAGGGGAAGGGTAAGGGCAGCAGCAAGAGCGCTGCCGCGCAGCAGGCGGAACAGGAACATCCGGATCTCCTCAAAGGGCAAACAACCGAGGACGCAAGCCAAAGAGGGGTAAGCGCTTACGTCCCTAGACTTTATGACCGCGCAGAACACACATGCAACAGGCTCGGGGGATGGTGCAACGCATCACGCACGTGCCATGCTGAACGCCTCGCCATCAGGGTCGCCATGCTCGCCTTCCTCGTTCAGCGCCTCCTGCAAGCCATGGCCGTGATGATCGCCATGTCGCTGCTTGTCTTTGTTGGCGTCCACTTCATCGGCAACCCAATCGATGTGCTGATTGCCCCTGACGTGCCTCAGAACATTCGCCTTGAAACGATCGCACTCTACGGGCTCGACCGCCCGCTTTGGGAGCAATATGCAGCTTTCGTCGGTCGCTTGCTGCGAGGCGATTTTGGTCGTTCCTTCGTGTTCAATGTGCCCGTCCTCGACCTCATCATGGGGCGATTACCGGCGACCCTTGAACTTGTTCTGATCGCGACGCTTGGCGCCACCTTGGTCGGCGTGCCCCTCGGCATCTATGCGGGCTATAAACCTGACAGCGTTGTCGCCAAAAGCATCATGGCCTTGTCCATTCTTGGCTTCTCGGTCCCAACCTTCTGGATCGGGATCATCCTGATCCTTACCTTTGCTGTGAATCTTGAATGGCTGCCGGCGGGCAATCGCGGCGAAACGGTGGATATCTTCGGGGTCGGCTGGAGCTTTCTCACCCTTGATGGCTTGAAGCACATGGCGCTGCCGGCGCTGAACCTGTCGTTCTTCAAACTCGCGATGATGATCCGGCTTGCGCGTGCCGGAACGCGCGAGGTCATGCTGACCGATACGGTGAAGTTTGCCCGCGCCGCCGGCCTGACCGAAGGCACGATCCTGCGCCGCCATGTGTTGAAGCTGATTGCGATCCCAATCGTGACCGTCTTCGGGCTCGAACTCGGCTCAACGCTCGCCTTTGCCGTTGTCACCGAAACCATTTTCTCCTGGCCAGGCGTCGGGCGGCTTATCATCGAGAGCATTACCGTTCTCGATCGCCCTGTCATGGTCGCCTATCTCGTTCTCGTCGCGCTGTTGTTCATCCTCATCAATCTGACCGTGGATGTGGTCTATGCCTTGATCGATCCGAGGCTTCGGCAGGCGCCAGCCCGATGAGCAAGCAAGATTCACCGCTCGCCTTGTTCTGGCGTGAATTCGCCGAAAGCCGCATCGCGGTTGTGGCGCTCGGCGTCGTCGCGATCATCATCATTCTCGCGCTCGCAGCGCCCCTGATCGCCCCACAAGACCCCTACGATCTTGCGAACCTCTCCCTGTCGGATGCGAGGCGACCGCCGGGCTATGTCGGCTCGAACGGCTATGTTCACTGGCTCGGGACTGACGCCAACGGCCGAGATCTCTTGTCCGCTATTCTCTACGGACTGCGCATTTCGCTCCAGATGGGCCTCGTCGCAGGCGCCATTTCGCTGTGTCTCGGCGCGACCCTTGGCATTGCCGCCGCCTATTTGGGCGGCCGCCTTGAAGCACTTGCGATGCGCATCGTCGACCTGCAATTGTCGTTTCCGGCAATTCTTTTGGCGCTGGTCCTCGTCGCCGTGCTGGGACAGGGCAAGACGCAACTGATTATCGCGCTCATCGCCTCTCAATATGCCTATTTCGCGCGAACCGCCCATGGTGCGGCGAGTGCCGAGCGGAGCAAAGACTATGTGGAGGCAGCCCTTGCGACCCCGCTGCCGGGTTGGCGCATCGTCTTCAAGCATCTCCTACCGAATGTCATGCCGCCGTTGATCGTGGTGGCGACCGTTCAGGTCGCGAACTCCATCGCGCTTGAGGCAACGTTGTCGTTTCTGGGGCTCGGTCTCCCGGTCACAGAGCCCTCGCTCGGCATGCTCATCTCCAACGGCTTTCAATACATGATGTCCGGGCGGACCTGGATCTCTGTCTATCCCGGCATCGCGCTGATCGTGCTGATCGTGGCGATCAATCTGGTCGGCGACCAAATTCGCGATCAGTTCAATCCGAGGCTGAAGCGATGAGCGGCCCGGTTCTCGTCGTCGACGGGCTTGCGACCCATTTTTTCACGAAGGCCGGGGTTGTACGTGCGGTGAACGATGTGTCGTTCTCGCTGGCTGCGGGTGAAGTCCTTGG
The DNA here is from genome assembly GCA_037143285.1 of Alphaproteobacteria bacterium. Taxonomy (GTDB): domain Bacteria; phylum Pseudomonadota; class Alphaproteobacteria; order Rhizobiales; family Phreatobacteraceae; genus Phreatobacter. Next base: position 3,698 of record JBAWYY010000045.1, read on the forward strand.
GATCGTGGGTGAATCCGGCTCCGGCAAAAGCGTCACCGGCTTCTCGGTCTTGGGTCTCGTCGATCCGCCCGGCCGCATCGTTGCCGGCTCCATTCGGCTGGAGGGGCAGGAATTGGTGGGGCAGCCGCAGGAGACCTTGCGCACACTCCGAGGTCGGCGGATGTCCATGATCTTCCAGGACCCGCTGATGACGCTCAATCCGGTCGTCTCAATCGGTGATCAAATCGTTATGGCCATTGAGGCCCACGAGAAGGTCTCTCGTGCGGCAGCCCGCGACCGGGCCGCGCGCGCACTCACCAGAGTGGGTATTGCGAATGCCGCCCAACGGCTCGATAGCTTTCCCCATCAGTTCTCAGGCGGCATGCGCCAACGGGTGGCGATTGCGGTCGCACTTTTGCACCGGCCGGCAGTGGTTATTGCTGATGAGCCTACCACTGCGCTTGATGTCTCGATCCAAGCCCAGATCCTGGCGGAAATGCGGGCGCTGGTCGCGGAAAGCGGCACGGCACTCGTTTGGATATCGCACGATCTCGCAGTGGTCTCTGCGCTCGCTGACCGTATCGCGGTCATGTATGCGGGCCGCATTGTGGAGACCGGCGCGACGAGCGATATCATCCTGAATGCGCGCCATCACTATACTCGAGGTCTCCTTGGTTCGTTGCCGTCGCAAGGCGTGCCCGGAGCCGACCTTGTCCAGATCCCCGGCGCGCCGCCGTCGCTTGGCCAGTCCAGTGTCGGCTGCGCTTTTGCGCCCCGCTGTCGCTTCGTCGATGAGGCTTGCGAGGTGATGCCGGATCTTGTCGGCGACGGGCGCCAGACCCGCTGTCATCACCCGGTTGAGGCAGGGGCGAGACCATGACGCCCTTTGTCACAGCGTCCCAGGTCAGCAAGCGCTTTGGCTCGCGCCCGCCTTTGTCGGCGCGCATTGCAGCCCGCTTCGGTGGCCGCATCGATCAGAGCGTCGTCCATGCGCTGGATGGCGTCGATCTCACGATCCATAAGGGTCAAGCCCTTGGGCTGGTGGGTGAATCAGGCTCAGGCAAATCGACGCTCGGTCGTATTATCGCTGGCATGACGACCCCGAGCGAGGGTGTGGTGCGCCTCGACGGCCAGCCGGTTCGGGCGGAAACGGGGCGCGGCCACAAGATCACGACCCGCATTCAGGTGGTTTTTCAGGACCCCTTTGCGTCGCTAGACCCTCGCATGCGGATTGGTGACGCGCTCGCCGAGGGGCCGCTCGTCCATGGTTTAACAACACCAGTTGAGGCGAAGGCCTATGTCGCGCGCTGGCTCACGACCGTAGGGCTTGATCCCTCAGCGGTTGGTCGTTTCCCTCACCAGTTTTCAGGTGGTCAGCGCCAGCGCATCGCAATTGCTCGCGCATTGGCCATGCAGCCCGACGTGCTCGTTTGCGATGAGCCGGTCGCATCCCTCGATGTTTCGATCCAGGCGCAGATCATCAATCTTTTCCTGGCGTTGCGGCGCGAACTTGGGCTGACACTTCTTTTCATCAGCCACGATCTCGGTGTCGTGCGCCATCTTTGCGACGAAGTGGCGGTCCTCTATCTCGGTCGCATCGTGGAAAAGGGGCCATCGCGCGACGTTTTTGCAGCACCTGCTCACCCCTATACCCGAGCGCTCCTCGACGCGCTTCCAACGCTCGGGACGGGACGCGCGACCTTCAAGCCCATCGTTGGTGAAATCCCATCACCAACGGCACCACCCTCGGGCTGCCATTTCCATCCGCGATGCGGGCTTGCCATTGCGCGTTGCCAGACGGAACGGCCGGCGATGGTCGAGACGAACGGGCGCAGCGTCGCTTGCCATTTGGCTGAAGGCGGAATGGCCCCGGCGTTGTGATCGGTATTGCTCGCATGGAATGGGGGGCACTGTCAGCGGAGAATTGGTTTGTCTGACACCGCTCACCTGGCCGTAGTGCAGACCAGGTTCCTCGTATGAGCGAGAATTGGGTCCGGCATCAGAGGTGTCGAGTTGGATGTGCCTCGTTCTATCGACGGAGGGCGTCTTAGCCCAAACTTACCGAGTAGAAGCGGGCTTTGGAGCGATTAATAGTGCAATGCCGGTCTTTTCAGGGAAGAAAAAGGGCGGCCATTGGGCCGCCCTTTTCGTTACTCAAGCAGAGAAGGAACTCAGAGCAGGCCGTCGGGCATCTTCTGCTGCGAGCGATCGTTCACGTGGCGGAACCACACTGTCATGATCGTTGCCGTGATCACAATGAACAGCGAATAGAGTGCCGGTACGGCCATGACCGCCTGCTGCATGTCAGGCTGGGCGGCAAAGGCAAAGGTCACGACGGCGATGGCGAGCGGTCCATTCTGGATGCCGATTTCCATGGCGATCGTCTGAGCGTTGATGTTGTGGAGCTTCAGAAGCTTGGAGAACGTGTACCCGAAGAAGAAGCCGAAAACGCCCAGCCCGATCACGCAGGCATAGGTGGCCCACCCGGTCGACATCAGAAACTGCCAGTTGCGCGGCACCCAGGTGACCATCAGGAGCAGGATGAACACGATGCCGAGAAGGCTGCCGAGCACCTCGCAGACCGCACCGACATTCGCGTTCCACTTGCGAACGGCCATCCCAAGCGCGACGGGAAGCAGCAGTAGGATGAGCGTGATGATGATGTTCTCGGCCGGCACGACGATTGTCACGCCGAAGGCCTGCATCAGGGCGATGTAGGACACGATCAGGAACGGGATCATGACCACGCCGAAGACCGTTGAATTGACGGTCATCATCACCGAAAGAGCGAGATTGCCTTTGGCGAAGTAGGTGAAGATGTTCGAGGTCGTCCCGCCGGGCATGCAGCCCATGATCAGAAGGCCGACCTTGATTTCCGGCGCGACCGGCAAGGTGACGGCAAGCACGAAGGCGATAAGCGGCAGGAACCCATACTGGGACACCAAGCCGATCACCATGCCATAGGGGCGCTTGAAGGTCTGGACGAAGTCCTTGACCGTCAGCGATGCGCCCATGCCGAACATGATGACGAAGATCATCAGGGCGAGGATCGTCTGTTCGAACTGCCCGACCATCGGGACCTCCGGTATGACCTGCGCCGCAATGTCGGGCGCAAAGAGAAGGGAAAGGGAATGCAACCGAGGACATGGGGCATGTGCCCCGCTGTCTGTCTCAGGTGGATTTGCGCTTGGCGAGTTCCTCGGCGCGCAGGTCCTTTCGGAGGATCTTGCCGACGTTGGACTTCGGCAGGTCGGCGCGGAACTCGATGAATTTCGGCACCTTGTAGCCGGTCATATGGTCGCGGCAGAACGCCTTGACCTTGTCCGGCGTCAGATCCGTATCCTGGGTGACGATGAAGGCCTTCACAGCCTCGCCCGCAGCGCCATCAGGCACGCCGATAACAGCCGCCTCAAGCACGCCGGCGCATTTGGCCAGCGCGTCCTCGATCTCATTGGGGAACACGTTGAAGCCCGAGACAAGGATCATGTCCTTCTTGCGGTCGACGATCTTGAAGTAACCCTCGTCGTCCATCACGGCGACATCGCCGGTGAGCAACCAGCCGTCATTGGTCATGACCTTGGCGGTCTCCTCGGGCTTGTTCCAGTAGCCCTTCATCACTTGCGGGCCGCGGGCGGCGAGTTCACCGGGCTGGCCGTGGGCCACTTCACGGCCCTCATCATCCACCAGCTTGACCTCGGTGGAGGGCACCGGAATGCCGATCGTGTCCGGCTTGGTGCGGTGGAAGGGGTTGAACGAGATGACGGGCGAGGATTCGGTGAGCCCATAGCCCTCAACCACCGGCTTGCCGGTGATTTCCTCCCAGCGCTTCGCCACGGCACCGTGCAGCGCCATGCCGCCGGCACCAGCGAGCTTAAGGTGCTTCGGGGGATCTTCCTTGAACCAGAGTTCGTTGTTGAGGCCGTTGAACAGCGTGTTCACGCCGGTGAGGAAGGTGATGTTGTAGTTTTCGAAGGCGCGCTGGAGGTTGGCAAGCGGGCGCGGATTGGGGATCAGGATATTGCGCGCGCCGAGCGAATAGAAGGCGAGCAGGTTCACCGTGAAGGCGAAGATATGGTACATCGGGAGCGCGGTGAGGATCACTTCCTCGCCCCGCTTCCACTCCGATCCCATCATGTCGAAGGCCTGCACCATATTGGCGAGGATGTTGCCATGGGTGAGCATGGCGCCTTTTGAAATGCCGGTGGTGCCGCCGGTATATTGCAGGCAGGCGAGCGTGTCGTTGCCCATGCCGTCAATGTAGGCCGCGACATCGGTGCCGGCATCGACCTTGGCCTGGCCGGCAGCCAGCGCATTCAGAAAAGTTGTGTGCGTCACCGGGCAGGGTTTTACCGACTGGTCCCAGTACTTCTGAATGGCGCCGACGATGAAGCGCGGGAGCGCGGGCAGAAACTCGGCGACGCGCGCAACCACGATGTTCGGGATCGGCTGGGCCTTCAGGACCTCAGGGAGCTTGTCGGTGAACATGTCGATGATGACGAGCGCCTGCGGCTCGGCATCCTTGAACTGCTTCACCATCTCGTCCGCCGTATAGAGCGGATTGGTATTGACCAGCACGCAGCCGGCCTTGAACACGCCGAAAGCAACGATCGGGAAGGCGAGGCAGTTCGGGGGCTGGAGCGCGACCCGGTCGCCGGCCTTCAGCCCGCAGACGTCGCGAAGGTAGGCCGCGAAGGCATCCGAATAGCGGTTGATATCGGCAAAGGTGAGGTTTCCGAACATCCCGTTCGGCATGCACACCGTGAAGGCCGGCTTCGTGCCGAACTCGCGCGCCGAGGCGCCAACCAAGTCCGCGATGGTCTTGTGGGGCGAGGGCGGGATCTCGGCGCGGGCGCCGGGCGGGTAGTGGGCAACCCAGGGGCGGGCCGGCGTAACCGGACGGTCCGAAACCATCGACATGGCGTTTCCTTTACGTGTTTCTTCTTATGCTATGCCTCCTTTATAGGTGAATTTCCGTATCGAACAGGGGGGCTTGGCCAAAACACTCCCGAAATGTCACATTTCTTTCGCAGGCTCTGTCAGAAGAAAACCACCTGGCGGCGAAATAGGGTCCCAATAGCCTTCGCGGCACGAGCAATCCACGCATTATCGGCTACCTCAAAACGTCGCCTGCGATCATCCGCCCGGCGGTGATGATATATGTCCGCGCCAAGCTGTCCTCACGGAACGTCGAGGGCCTGCTGCACGAGCGCGGGGTCGACAACACCTATGAAACCGTTCGGTTTTGGTGGATCCGGTTGGGCACGATTTTCGCGGCTGAGATCCGGCGGCGCGATCGAGAAGCGCGAAGTCGGCGTTGGCTGAACAATCGTATCGAGAAGTGACATCAGCCATTTCGGCGACGAGATCGGGCGATGTTGCGACCTCAGCGGATGAAAAGTCTGCAGAAAATCGCCGCTCTCCACCGCTCGATCCACAACCATTTCGCTATGCGGCCCTTTGCGTCAACCAGGAGCCTTCACCCGACCTGCAGACAAACATTCAAGGATCGACGCACCGGTGCTCTTGGCCTGTTGGCGTCAGCTAGACGCTGTCTCAGCCGGGCTGGGGTAGGGGCGTTTTCTGATGCCATTTTGGTTAGTCTGACAGCAATCTTTGCGCCCAAGGCTGTCCGCGTCTAGCGTATCGACCAAGGATGATGCGCAGATGGGGTCGACGGTTCGGTGGTGATATCCTGTGACGTCCTGGTGATAGGCGGCGGCGCTGTCGGCGGGGCGATTGCCTATGGCGCGGCTCGCCACGGCGCGAAGGTCGTTTTGGTCGACGGCGCGGATACCGATCTTCGCGCCTCACGCGCCAATTTTGGTCTCGTCTGGGTGCAGTCGAAAGGCGCAAGTTTCCCTGAATATCAGCGCTGGACGCGCCTGAGCGCTGATCTTTGGGCAGGCTTTGCCAGCGAGTTGCAGCAGTCGACCGGCCTGTCTCTTCACCACCGGCAAACAGGCGGGCTTTCATTCTGCCTTGGGGATGAAGAGTTTGACGCGAAGCGCCAAGCCCTGCAGCGGATGCATAACCTGTTTGGGGCTGGGGACTATGCCTGCAAATTGCTGAGCCGCGCAGAGCTTGCGGATCGCATCCCGAAGGCGCGGCTTGGTCCGCGCGTCACCGGCGCGGCTTGGTCTCCGCATGATGGCGATGTGGACCCGTTGATGCTGATGCGTGCGCTGTTCGAAGCGCTCAGCATGCTGGGCGTGACGCTTCTCAATGGTCGGCCCGTCGATCATTTTAAACCCGAGGGCGATGGCTTCGTGGCGCAGATCGGCGAGCGCACGGTGCGGGCCGGAAAAGTGGTCATTGCGGCCGGCCACGGTTCAACGAAACTCGCGGCGGCTGTTGAGATTGATGCGCCGTTGCGCGCGCAGCGTGGCCAGATCCTGGTGAGCGAGCGCATAGCGTCGTTTCTGCCGCTTCCTTCAGATACGATCCGGCAAACGCAGGAGGGCACAGTGCTGATCGGTTCGAGCCAAGAGAATGTCGGCTTCGATATTGGAACGACCGTGAGCAAGACCGCGCTGATGGCGCAGCGGGCGGTCGCGGTGTTTCCGGATCTTGCCTCAGCTACCTTTGTCCGCGCCTGGGCGGGCCTTCGAATCTTGACGCCAGACGGCGCACCAATCTATGCGCAGTCCGAACGCTATCCGGGCGCGTTTTTGGCCGTCTGCCATTCCGGTGTTAGCCTTGCCGCCGCGCATGCCTCCATCATCGCACACGGCATTGTCGAGGGCAGGCTGCCAGAAGCGGTGGCTGCCTTTGGGGCGGCAAGATTTGAGAAGGTCAGTCATGTTCAGGCGCCTTGAGGGGGAGGGGCAGCCCATCACGGTCTTTGTCCAGGGGCGACCCGTGTTGGTCCGCGAAGGCGACACTGCGGCGACCGCTGCCCTGCTTGCGGGGTTAGCCTCTGTTCGCAGCACGCCAGTCTCCGGTCGGCCCCGGGCGCCCTATTGCATGATGGGTGTTTGCTTCGACTGCCTGATGGAAATCGATGGAGTTGGTTCGCGTCAGGCCTGCCTGGAGACGGTTCGGGAGGGCATGCGCATTGAACCGCAGCGCGGTCGGCGGGCGCTCACGCCATGACGAACACGTGCGATCTCGTGGTCATTGGTAGCGGTCCGGCTGGTATGGCGGCGGCTGTCGCGGCGGCAGAATACGGTTTGTCCGCGATCCTGGTGGACGAACAGCCTGCTCCCGGCGGGCAGATCTACCGCGATGTTGAGCGTCTGCGGCGGGAGGGTCGGGCAGCGGCTTTTGGACCTGACTACGCGAGTGGCCTCACGCTTACTGAGCGCTTGCGCGAGAGCACTGTCGACTATCGCCCTCGCACGAGCGTCTGGCAGATCGATCGCGGTTTCACGGTCTTCGTTTCGCACGGCGGACAGTCGTACGCGATCAGATCAAAGGCCATCATCCTTGCCGTCGGTGCGGTTGAGCGGCCGATCCCGATTTCCGACTGGACCTTGCCCGGCGTGATGACTGTCGGTGCAGCGCAGATCATGCTGAAGACATCGGGTCTGGTGCCGCCGCAGCCGTTCTGGATTGCGGGGCAAGGTCCGCTGCCGCTCCTCTACGCCGCCCAATTGCTGAAAGCAGGTGTCAGGCCTGCCGGTATCCTCGACACCACGCCGGCCGGGGCGGTCAGCCGTGCGCTGCCTCATGTCGCGGGTGCGCTCTCGAACTGGCGATATCTGGTGAAGGGGCTGGGGCTCTTGGCGACAATCCGGCGTGCCGGCGTGCCCTTCATCAGAGGCGTGACCTCTCTGTCTGCAGAAGGCGGCGATCGCCTCACAACCATCAAGTACACGGCGGGCGCGCAGGAAAATAAGGTGAATGCCGAAGCCTTGCTGCTCCATGAAGGCGTTGTTCCCAATGTCCATATGAGCCTCGCGCTTGGGGTAGAGCACCGATGGGACGAGGCGCTTCAGGCACCGGTTCCAAAGCTCGGACCATTGGGGGGGACGAGCCTGCCCGGCGTCTTCATCGCGGGCGACGCAGGTGCCATCGGCGGCGCGAGACTTGCAGAAATCCAGGGCCGCAAAGCTGCGATCGGCGTGGCGCATGCCCTCGGCCAAATCAGCAAGATCGTGCACGACGACGCGCTCGCCAGCCTCGTGAGCGAGGAGGCGTCGCATGCCGCTATCAGGCCCTTTTTGAACGCGGTCTATGCGCCCCGCCGCGACA
>JBAWYY010000046.1:0-11743 GCA_037143285.1 Alphaproteobacteria bacterium
GCCTTGAGGCGCTCCTCGAACTCGCCGCGATATTTAGCACCCGCAATCAAGGCGCCCATATCAAGTGCCAAGATCGATTTATCCTGCAGGCTCTCCGGGACATCGCCATTGACGATGCGCAGCGCCAAGCCCTCAACGATGGCGGTTTTACCAACGCCAGGTTCGCCGATCAGGACCGGGTTGTTCTTGGTGCGACGGGAGAGCACCTGGATCGCGCGGCGGATTTCTTCATCGCGGCCGATCACCGGGTCGAGCTTGCCCTCGCGGGCAGCGGCCGTCAGATCGCGGGCATATTTCTTCAAGGCGTCATAGGCGTTTTCAGCCGAGGCACTGTCGGCCGTACGGCCCTTACGCAGCGTTTCGATGGCGCCGTTGAGGCTCTGGGCGGTAACGCCTGAGGCCGCCAAGGCCTTGCCGGCCTCGGTTTCGGTTTCAAGGGCAAGGGCGAGCAGAAGACGCTCGACGGTGACGAAGCTATCGCCCGCTTTTTCAGCCGCCGTCTCAGCGGTGCCGAATACGCGCGCCGTGCCCGGTGCGAGATAGAGCCCGCTCGCACCACCGCCCGAGACTTTCGGGATGCGGGCAAGCGCCTCTGCCGTGCGCGCCACTGCCACTTGCGGCTGACCGCCGGCTTGACGGATGAGGCCTGCGGACAGACCCTCGGGGTCATCCAGCAGGACTTTCAAAATGTGCTCAGGCGCGAATTGCTGATGGCCTTCGCGCATCGCCAGCGATTGGGCGCTCTGCACGAAGCCGCGCGCGCGCTCGGTATATTTCTCATGGTTCATAGGGCTACTCCTTCTGGCCCATGATCGCCCGTCAAAAGCCCGGACCTCATGGCTGAACCCAACATCACGCCGGCCCCGAAGCGACCGACTTCACGCATATGGGGGCCCATCGAGAGGAGCGGAAGAGGGTCCGCGCCGGCCCCTTGATGAGGATCAAGCCTAAGCTTTACGGAGGCCTGCCGAAGCACCTGCGATCAGCCAATAGACCGTGCCGCCGGCAAGCCCCGCCGCAAGGGTCACCGACATGGGGGCAGGGTCTGGGAAGAAGAATTCGCGCAAGACCCAGGCATAGGCGATGACCGCCATGACCACCCCGAGGCCCATATGGAACCACCATTGGCGCAGGCGGAACCACTCAGCCGCAAGCGCGCCGAGAAGGGCTGGTGAGGCGACCATCGCCGTGTAGCCGGCAATCCCGCCCAGCGCGAGGCCCCAGAGCGTGAAGGCCTCCGGCGACATTTCAGGGAAACGACCGCCATTCAGCCCGTATATCAGCATGATGGCGCCAGCGACGATGCTGGCGCCGAGAAAGCCGATCGTGACGATGACCAAGCGCAGGAGGATGCGGACAAACGACATTGCGAGGGTTTCCGGAACCAGCCGAAACCCTAGCGGGGAACGCAATGATTCGTCATGACCCCTGAGGCGCCATGAGCGTGCCAGCAGGACGTCAGGCCGGGAGGTCGGTGACCTTGATCCGCTTCACGCCGAGAGCTGCCATATCGGCCCAGGCCTTGGCGAGAGAGCCGTTGAGATCGATGGCACGCGCGCCCTCTTCCACCACGAACGTGGCAAGGCCCGCTTTGGCTGAATCCTGCGCGGTCCAATTCACGCAGAAGTCGGTCGCAAGCCCCACCACCACGGTGCGCGTGATGCCGCGCTCTTTCAAGTAACCGCCAAGGCCTGTCACGGTCTTGCGGTCGGCCTCAAGAAACCCGGAATAGCTGTCGACTTCCTTGCGATAGCCCTTTCGCACAATGGTCTGCGCATGGGGAATATCGAGGTCCGCGCGAAACTCCGCGCCCTTGGTGCCTTGGATGCAGTGGTCGGGCCAGAGCACTTGCGGCCCATAGGGCATGGTCACGAGATCGAAGGGCTTCTTGCCGGCATGGCTGGTGGCAAAGGACGAATGGCCAGCGGGGTGCCAGTCCTGGGTCAGCACCACGTTCTGGAAGCGCTTTGCCATGGCATTGATGACGGCGACCACTTCATCGCCCTTGGCAACCGCGAGCGCGCCACCGGGGCAAAAGTCGTTCTGCACGTCCACAACGATGAGAGCGGTTGAGGCATCGATCACCGGGCGCTCCTGAGCTTTGGCCTGAAGGGATGCACCGACCGAGGTCAGCACGGTCGCACCAAGGATCGCAGTGCGACGATCAAGTTCAAACGGTGGCTTGCGATGATCGGACATGACGGCCTCTCCTGAGATGGGGCGCCGGGACCGGGCCCTTGGATCTCGTCTGAGGCTAGCAACTCGTCTGCATCACGCGATCAGGGAAAGCGCGGATTAGCGCGAGAAAGGCGCGAAAGTCTTCGCGACGAGCTCGTAAACACCGCGTTTGAACGGAATGATGAGATCGGGCATCCGCGCCAGATGCTCCCAGCGCCAGGCTTCGAACTCGGGCTTCTCGCCGCCGCCGGGAGCGTGAATATTGATCTCGCTGTCGTCGCCCTCGAAGCGGAAGGCGAACCATTTCTGGGTCTGGCCGCGATAGCGCCCTTTCCAGGCTTGACCGGCGACATCTTGGGGCAGGTCATAGGCAAACCATTCGGGTGCCTCGGCGAGCAGCGTCGCTGTTCGCACATTGGTTTCCTCAAAAAGCTCGCGCTTGGCCGCGGCGAGCGGGTCTTCGCCCGCGTCGATGCCCCCTTGTGGCATTTGCCAACGGTGATCTGCATCCACATGCTCGGGCGACCCGCCAAGCCTGCGTCCGGCGAAAACAAGGCCTGCCCGGTTGAACAGGACGACGCCGACGCAGGGGCGATAAGGGAGATCCTCGAAACGGGGCATGGTCCGCTATCCCTGTCCGCGCCGTGGCAGTAAGGCCGTGATCGGCACCAATTGAACGCCACGCTGCTCGAGCGCGCGTGCCCACGCCGCAATCCGGTCGATGGCGACGGGAAGCGCGGTTGCAACCCCAATGGCCGTCCCAGTCTCGCGGGCTTTTGTTTCAAGGCGGCCGAGTGCCGCGTCCACTTCCGAGGGCGTCGGCACGCGGTCAATGGCGATCTCGACGCGCACCGTCGGCAATTGAGCGCCTGCGGCCACCTGATTGACGAGCGAGCGGGGGCTGGTGCCGTCATCGATGAACATGAGGCCACGCTTGCCGATGTCGCGCAGAACGGGGTTCAGCGCCTGTTCTGAGGCGGTGAATTTCGCGCCCATATAGTTCATCACGCCCGCATAGCCCTGAGCACGGCTCAGAACCCAGTGTAGGCGATCGAGATTGCGATCGGCCGCGAGGGTCGTGAGCAGGGTCTGCGGACCCGGATCATTTTCCGGATAGTCGAAGGGCTCCATGGGGATCTGCAGGAAGACTTCATGCCCGTCGGCGCGGGCGCGGGCGACTTGACGATCAAGATCGCTGCCATAGGGCGCAAAGGCGAAGGAAATGGCACCCGGCAGCTTGGAGATCGCTTCAGACGTCCCGTTCGCGCTGATGCCAAGGCCCGTCACGATGATGGCAATGCGCGGCATGGTCTCGCGACCCGGCGTGGGCCGGACCGCGCGGGCATAGACGTCAACGGGACGACGACCGTCTTCCGAGGTTTTCGGCAGCGGACCGTGGCGACCCCTTTCGGTGAGGCGCGGGTCAAGACCGCTTGATCGATCAACAGGCGGGGCAGCGAGCCGCACTTCGCGGGCACGACCGGACATGCCGTCGATGATATTGACCACCGACCCATTCTGCTCGGGCGTTTCAGCGCGAGCGGGCTCGGCGGGTTTAACCTCTGGTTCGGCGGGGCGCGCGGGCGCCGGCGTGATGGAGGCCACGGCCCGCGGTTCGCCGCCTAAGGGATTGTTGGCCAGAACCACCCATGAGCCAAGTGACGTGACCGCAAAGCCGATCAGAGCTGCAGCCATGACGAGAAAAGGCGGTAGAAACCGCTTCTTCTTCTCGGGCTTAGGCTTGACGCCGAGGGGGGCCTCGAGGTCGTCGGGAGGGGCTTGATCGGTCATGGCCTGCGCAGGGTCGGAAAGACCTACCGTCTAATTCGACCTGGAACGGTTAAAGTCCCGTTAACCAGGCGTGCCAGACCGGGGGAAATCCCGCTCGGATGCGCCCATCTTTCGTGAACGCCTGCGTGGTGCTATTCGATTTGCCCCGTAGCGCAGACGCCACGGGCCTAGAGATTGTTGCCTTGGTGAGGATGCCATGTCCGCCGCACTCGTTGCCGTGACTGAGACGGAGAGCCTGGACGCCCTGATGCTTGAGATCGGGCGTCGGGCGAAAGCCTCTGCGCGCCGGTTAGGCCTTGCGACGGCTGCCGAGAAGAATGCGGCGCTCAACGCCATTGCCGATGCGATCCAGGCGGCTGAAGCCCAGATCCTCGCGGCCAATGCCGAAGATGTCGCCGACGGTCGGCGTGACGGCATGTCGGCCGCCTTTCTTGATCGCCTGACGCTGACCCCCGCGCGCATCGCCGGCATGGTCGAGGGCGTGCGCAGTGTGGTCGACCTTACCGATCCCGTCGGCGAAGTGATCGCCGCCTGGGATCGCCCGAACGGCCTCCATTTCGAGCGGGTCCGGGTGCCTCTGGGCGTCGTTGGCGTCATCTATGAGAGCCGCCCTAATGTGACCGCCGATGCGGCAGCCCTTTGCCTCAAGGCCGGTAATGCCGTGATCCTGCGCGGCGGCTCGGACTCGTTTCGCTCGTCGCGCGCAATCCACGGCGCGATTGTCGCGGGCTTGAGCGCGGCCGGTTTGCCGGCTGATGCAGTTCAACTCGTGCCCACCCGTGACCGGCAAGCGGTCGGCGCCATGCTCTCAGGTCTTGGCGGCACCGTCGATGTGATCGTGCCGCGCGGTGGCAAGAGCTTAGTCGCTCGCGTCCAGGCGGAAGCGCGCGTGCCGGTCTTTGCCCATCTCGATGGCAACTGCCACGTTTATGTGGACGCCACCGCCGACCTCGCCATGGCGCGCGAGATCGTCTTGAACGCCAAAATGCGCCGCACCGGCGTGTGCGGCTCGGCGGAAACGCTGCTCGTCGACAAAATGGCCGCCGCAACCCATCTCAAGCCCTTGGTGAGTGCCCTCTTGGAGGCCGGCTGTGCGGTGCGTGGTGATCAGGCGGTGCAAGCCGCAGACGCGCGCGTCACCCCCGCCGCTCCCGAAGACTGGGACACCGAATATCTCGACGCCATCATTGCTGTTGCCGTCGTCGACGGCCTTGATGCCGCGATCGACCATATCGAGCGGCACGGCTCTCATCACACCGACGCCATTGTGTCGGCCGATGCGACGGCCGCTGCCCGATTCATGGCTGAGGTCGACAGCGCCATCGTGCTGCACAACGCCTCAACCCAATATGCTGACGGCGGCGAATTCGGTTTCGGGGCGGAGATCGGCATCGCAACGGGGCGCATGCATGCGCGCGGACCGGTGGGCGTCGAGCAACTGACCTCGTTCAAATATCGCGTCCACGGTTCGGGGCAGACGCGTCCGTGAGGCCGCTTGGCGCGCGGGTTGTTGCCCGGGTTCGTGCCAATGGCACGCGGCTCGTTTTGCCACCGCATGCGAGCGGCATGACCATCGGCCTATTCGGCGGCTCCTTCGATCCTCCCCATGAGGCCCATCGGCAAGTGGCCTTGGTGGCGCTTCATCGCCTGGGGTTGGATGCCGTGTGGTGGCTTGTCACCCCCGGTAATCCCTTGAAGGTCGGGCGATCCTTGGCCCCTCTGGCGGACCGGATTGCGGCCGCTCAACGGCTTGCCCGCCACCCGCGTATCCATGTCACCGGCATCGAGGCGGCTCTTGGCACGCGCTTTACCTTCGACACGATTGCTGCCCTGCAAGCGCGTGCGCGCGGCGTTCGCTTCGTCTGGATCATGGGCGCGGACAATCTCGTCCAATTCCATCGCTGGCAGAACTGGCAGGGGATCGCCGAGCGCCTGCCGCTCGCCATTGTCGACAGGCCCGGCGCGAGCCTCAAAGCCGCAGCCAGCGTCGTTGCGCAGCGGCTTGCCCGCTATCGGCTGGACGAGACCGATGGCACCCTCTTGGGCGCCATGGCGGCACCCGCCTGGGTCTTCCTCCATGGGCTGAAATCGCCGCTATCTTCCACCGCGATACGAAGCAGAAACTATTCAATCGAATTGTCTGGATCCGCTTAACGGCGTTTCATCATCTTCCGGGTTAGGGTTTGCTCATGAACAAGCTCTCCTCAGCCGGCTCAGGCACCAACTCGCTGATCTCCAAGAAAGTCGAACAGCTGATGTCCAGCGTCGACGTTCTGGTGGTCGATGATAGCCAATTCACGCGCAAGCTGACGCGCAACATCCTGATCAATATCGGGATCAAGACCATCTATGAGGCCGGCGACGGCCTAGAAGGGCTTGAAGTCTTGCGGATGCACGCACCCGATCTCGTTATTCTTGATTGGGAAATGCCGATGCTGAACGGCGCGGAATTCCTGCGCATCGTGCGCTCGCCCGAGACTTTCCCGATGCCGGATATCCCGATCATCATGCAGACGTCGCATGTGGAGCGCTGGCGCGTGATGGAAGCCAATCAGCTCGGTGTGAACGAGTTCGTCGCCAAGCCGGTTTCCGGCAAGGTGCTGTTGGACCGGATCATCTCCATCATCGCCAAACCGCGCCCGATGATCCGCGCCGAAAACTATTACGGTCCCGAGCCGCGCAAGCCTGCGGGGACAGCCGAGCTGCCGCAAATGCGGCGCTCTTATCGCTAAATCTACGCTGCGCCGCGCTTGCGGGCGGCTTTTAAGGCGCGAGAATGCTCGGTATCGCCGCCTGCTGCGAGAATGCGGCACTCACCGGCCCAGTTCTCATTGATCGCGCGACCGGGAAATCCCGCAGCGCTTGAGATATAGCGCAGCTCCTGGTCGGACAGACGGCCAATTTGGTCGAAATGCCAGAGACCGAGTTCGTTGAGGCGGGTCGCAATCACCGGCCCCACGCCCTTGATCAAGGTGAGGTCATCGCCCTGCCCGTCGCGAGGCGCGTCAAGGCCTGCGGGCGCAACACCTTCATAATGCGCGGCGTCATCGCCGCCTTCGGACCGATCACGCCGGACGCGGTCAGGCGTGCCGGCAGAGGTGCCGGCCACAATAGCCTTGGCCTGATCGACCCAGCTTTCCCGTTCGATGCGCCCGGGGAAAGCGAGATAGCCGCCCACCCATTGGCTTTCCTTCGCAGTCCATGCCGCAATCTGGTCGAAGTGATAAATGCCGAGGGCATGCAGACGAATTTCGTTTTGCGGGCCAATGCCTCGGATCAGCGTTAACGGATCGACACCGCCGGCACGCGGCGCTGCAAGGCCTGCGGGACGACTGCCGAGCGCCATGGCTTCTGCGGCGGCGGCTGGTCCCGTCGACGCTTTCACGGGTTCGGGTTTGGTCGCTGCCGGCTTCTGCGCAGGTTCCGGCGTGCTCTCCGCGGACGTCTCGGCGGCGTTCGACATCGCTTCCGTGATCGTATCGACCGCTGTCTGCACGGGCTCGGGAATGGTCACGGCTGAGGTTGCGGTTTCAACCAGGGAAGCCACCGGGGCAACGGCCTCTTTGGCCACCTTCGCAACCTCGGCGACCGCTGTGGCAGCGCCTGTTGCCGCTGCGACGGCGGGCGCGATGTCCGGAACGCCAAACCACCGGGCCAACTGCGTAGCACCAATGATGCAGCCCGCCAGATAGACGCCGACGAAGAGCACCACAGTGTCGAGCCAGAGCCCTGGGCGCCCAGGCACCCATTTCATGCCGGCGGCGAGAGCGCCGATAATCAAGGCCACAATGACGAAGGGGAACAGGCCGCCGAAGCGGCGACCTTCGTCGGCCGCGCGGCTCTTCCAGCCCCACCACATTCCGCCAAGAGCGGTAAGTAGCAGCGGCAGGGGATAGGTTTCGATCAAATAGGTCATGGCCGGGCCCTCAGCGCCGCACGGTGAAGTCGACACGGCGGTTCAGGGCCATGTTTTCCTCGGTATCATTGGGAACGAGCGGTCGCGCTTCGGCCAAGCCAACTGCGACCATCCGCTCCGGCGGCACGCCCCGACGAATGAGCGCGTGGTAGACATTCTGCGCGCGACGGGCGGACAGCCAATCATTGGTGTCTTCGTGCGGGCGATGATCGGCGTGACCGGTAATCACCACATGGTCGAACCGGCCACAGCGCTTAATGGCAGCGGCCACGCGGTCGAGTATGGGCAAATGCACGGCGCGCAGACCGGTGCGTGAATCGTTGAACAAGAGGCGATCTTCGCCCATGGCCTCGGCGATCAAGGCCTCGCAGCTGCCCGCAGGGGCTGTCGGCTGAGGCGGCACAGCGGTGACACGCGCAGGTGCAGCGGTCGCGTTCAAGGTGGCAGTCACCGATCGGGTCAGCGGTGCTGCGCCATTCGCGGCTACGGGGGCCTGCGGGGCATTGGCCTGAGGGGCTTGAACGGTCGGCGCGGTGGGCGTTGCAGCCGAGGGCGCAGCGCTTGGGGTGGGCGCGGAGGCGGGTGCTGCCGCGACAACCGCTGCTGACGTTGCATTGCCGGTCACGGTGAGGCCGAGAAGACCCGCAAGGCCCGCACGAATGGCGTCAAGCGTTGCCCCATCAGGCACAGCGCCTGCAACCGCTAAAGTACGGTCGGTCAGGGTGAGCGAGCCTGAGGTGAGCTTTGCCGCTTGGGCAAGCGCCGTCGACGCCATCGCATTGAAATCGATGCCATCGGGCAGGCCAAGTGCCAGTTGCATGCGATCAATCACCGGGCCGCCGCCGGTAAGGGTTTTGGCAGCGGCAATGATCGCTGCGCGGGCCGCCTCAGAGGGCACATAGCCGTTGAGGGTCAGACCCGCCGTATCTTTCGACACAGACCAAGTGAAGGGATTGACGGTCGGCAAGGTGACTGCAGGCACCGTTACAGCGGGAACGGTTATCGCGGGCAAAGCCGGGACTGCCGCGATCTGGGCCGGCGCTGGGGTGGCGGGTGTTGCGGCGGGTGCTGCTTCAATTGCAAGGGCGGGCGGCGGTGTCGGTACGGGATCGCTCGACGGCACGGTCACCGCCAAAGCGCCACGCACGACGCCCGGCGGCAAGGCCGAAAGGGCTTGGGTGGCTGCCTCGCGGGTCGCCGCATCGGCAGCAACGCCCGCAAAGCTCAGCGTTGAACCAATGATCGCCGCAGAGCCCGGATTGACACGGGCGAGCGGGGCAAGGCCCGCAATGGCAGCGGCCGTTGCCGTTGCCGGCACGCCGGAGGCAACCGTCATTTGATCGACGATCTCAAGGCCCGGCAGCGCTGCTTTGGCAGCCTCCAGCAAGCGGGCGCGGGCGCCATCAGCGGCAACCTGACCCGTGAGCGTCACGATATTGCCCTCACGCCGGGCGGACCAACCGAAGGGATTGGCGGCAGCAATCGACTGGGCGTTTTCAGTGACACGGCGCACGCCATGAAGACCGGCGGTCACTTTGGCTGCGAGATCGGGACCATCTTCGGTCGGGGCCGTGCCGGTCACGACCACGTCGCGGCCAAGCACTTTCACCTCAGCCCAGGGTTTGCCATCGTTAGTGCCGGTGTCGCGGGTAATCGCCTGCGCCGTTCGCATGGCGAGATCCGTTTCGATGTCACCCTGCTTGAAAAACAGCGTGGCCGCCGCCAGCAATCCCACGGGCAATAAGCCCACTAGCCATTTGCGCGGTTGAGACACCATATGAACGCCCTCGATACGCTGACGCGGCGCACAGAGACATCTGAGCACCGGTCACTGGCCGGGACGTTCATGAGACCAAGCGCTTTCGTCAAGAAAATGGTGAAAAATTGGTTAGCGCGGCCAGTTGATCCACACGTCCTCACGCCCTGAATCTCCTGCACCCCAAAAGCAGGGAATCGCGCTATTATGGGAGCGGATGGGGATTGTGAGCGAGGTTCGGAGGCCGCATGAGCGTCGATTCCGTCTCCCAAGTCACATCGCCCGCAGCCCTTGAAGCGGCGCGCACCCGTCTGCTCATTGATGCACTCGGCCTCACCAGCGGCAAGGTGGTGGAAGCGAAAGTGACCGCCATGCTGACCGACACGATGGCACGGCTCACCTTCGCTGCCGGGGCCCTGGATGTTGAAACGCCTCAGCCCCTGCCCGTCGGCCAGACGCTGACTTTCGGCGTGGAACGGCAGGGACAGTCAGTGAAGCTCACGGTCACGCTTCCAGCTGGAACTTCCGCGCAGACGCCGCCCTCCGCCGCCACCCCGGCCGCGGCGGCACCAGCGCCGGCAGCGCGCCCCGTCAGCACAAGCGCACCGCCCAATGCAGCGGGTCTTGTGGGCGCAGTGATCGATATCATCACGCGAGAGGCTGGGGCCGCCGCCCGAGGGGCCGTTGCGATGCCGACATCCGGCGGGCCGCAGGATGCGGCTACTCCCAGCGCAGCAACTCAAGCGGCAGTTACAACCTCCGCCTCGAGCGCACGCACGGGGCTCCCGGCTGCTGGCTCGCCGCAGGCGGCAACTGCCACACCGGTTACGGCCCCGACGGGAACGAGTTCGCCACAGACCGAGACCTTAGCTCAGGCCGCCACATCGTCACAGGCTGCAGCGCGTGCCTCGACAACACCTGCGCTCAGCGCCGCCGCATCGGCGCCAATTGTGACGGTCGCTATCGCAGCGCAGACGGTTCGTACCGATGCGCCGGCAACCATCGTCGCCCGCGCGGCAACAGACGCCAAAGTCGTACCAGGCATCACGGGCGTTCAGGGTGTGGATCCCGCAGCAGCCAATGGCGGGTTCAGGCCATCTGACACAGCAGGTCAGCAGCGGGCCGCGACGCCTTCGCCTGGACGCGAGGCCGCGCCCCCCGCCGATCCCGATAGCGCCTTGCGCGATGCCGTTCGCGTTGCCGCTTCAAAACAGGAAAGTCTCGCGCCGCTGTTCGCCGATCTACAAGCCGCGCGCACTTCAGCCTCAGCCGCAGTCGCGCGTCTGCCGCAGCCGGTGGCCGATGCCATTGCCCGCGTGCTTGGTTTTGCACTGCCCGCGACCGACGCCGCCAATGGCGCGGCGCTGGCAAAAGCCGTTTCGGGGTCGGGCGTCTTTCTGGAAGCTCATCTCGCCCAAGCCGCCCCCGGCGCGCCCTTGCCCGCCGACCTCAAGGCCGCATTGAGCGATTTGAAGGGCGCGTTGCAATCCTATCTCGCGGAGACCGGGGCCAAGGAGGCCCCGGATGGGACTGTCGCGCGGCCGGCGCTCCATGAGCGCCCACCCGTGCGCGGGGGCAGCCCCCATGGTCAGCCGCCGGCGGCCGCCTCCATCGGGCCGGGTACCAGCGAAGGTCAGGTGGCGCAGACCCTGTTGGAGCGCACGGAATCGGCGCTCGCCCGTATCACGCTTGCCCAAGCCGCCTCCACCCCTGATCCAAGGGATGCCGGCCGTCAGGACACGCCGCCGCCGGCGATTGTCGAAGTGCCGGTGCGTCTCGGCCAGGACACGGCGGTGATGCAGTTCCGCTTCGCCAGAGAGCGCGACCCGGACGGAAAAGCTGCCGGGCGCCCGGTGGATGCCCCGATATGGACCGTGCGCTTTTCCATGGAAGCTGAACCCTTAGGCCCCATCCATGCTGCGGTGAGATGGCGCGACGGCCGCGTATCGGTTCAACTCAATGCGGAACGTGGCGAGGTCGCCGCCAAGCTCGACGGGGCGCGCGGCGAATTGACGGACGCGCTTGAGGCAGCCGCCTTCGTTGTCGAAGGCGTGAGTGTCGCGAGCGGCAAGCCGGTGGAGCCCGTCACCAGGTCAGCAAAC
>JBAWYY010000047.1:0-11459 GCA_037143285.1 Alphaproteobacteria bacterium
CTCTCAACGAAGGCGCCACGCATCCGGAATAGCGAAATGCCGGGATTGCGCGATCCAACGGCGGTCATGGCGAACTTATGAAAATTGCCCTGGGACAGATCGTTATTGCCCGTCCGGAACTGAATATAGCCGTCATTGGGCCGTTCTTCGATGGCAAGCGTAATGCCCGCCTCGCGCACCGACTGCTGGAGGACCTGGAAGTAACGCCCGGCCTCGGGAAGTTGGGGGCTCCAATAGAGCGTTCCGAGGTTGATCCCGTTCGGGAAACCCGCTTCGGCGAGAAGACGACGCGCCTTGACGAGGTCGCGACCATCGGGACGAGGCACAAAGGAGGAATCAGTCACCATCAAATGGCTGTCGTTGCCGACCCAACCGAAGCGGCCGCTATAGGCGACGCGCACGATGGCCTCACGGTCGATGGCATAGGCAAACGCTTGGCGCACGCGCTTGTCGAGAAATGGATTGCCCGGGTGTTTCGGCAATTGGATAACAAAGGTATAGCCGCCGCGAGCAGTCTCGATCTCGAAATTTGGATCGTTCTGGAACTGCACCGCCGCGCGGCCATCAATGTTCATGACGGCGTCGAACTGGCCGGAGCGAAGGCCGTTCAACGCCGACTCCTGTTGTCCCTCGCGGTTGTGTATTTCAATCCGGTCGAGGTGAGGCAGGCCGCTACGCCAATAGTGTTCGAAGCGTTCCAAAATCATCAAGCGGTTCGGGTCGCTCTGAACGATGCGGAACGGACCGGTGCCAATACCGTCGAGACCGATGGTCTCGAGCGGGCCGGCCTTCATGATCGGGCTGTTATACTCGGCGAGCACATAGGGAAATTCGGCATTGCCGGCATCGAGCGTGAAGCGCACGCCATACTTGCCGATGGCCTCCACCTTGGTGATCTGACGGGCAAACGGTGCCTCGCGCCGGTGGTACTCAAACGATGCAACGGCATCAGCGGCCGTCATCTCGGTCATGTCGTGGAACATCACCCCTTCGCGGAGCGTCATGTCCCAGACATTGAGCTTGTCATCGGCCGGTTCGACCTTGGTTGCCACCTCAAGCTCCCAACCGAGATTGGGATTGACCCACGTCGGCGTCGACCAGATCGGCTTGGTATTGGCATCGACAATGAAATAGGGGTGCTTATGGTTGTTGGGGCCGCCGGCGCGCCGGTTGGCCGAGAGCTGCGCATAGCTCAGTGTTCCGCCACGGCGCGGGGCATCGGTCGCGCTGGCCGGGCCGAGGAGGGCCGCATCGAGAGCAGCAACAAAAGCTGCTCCGGAAATTCCGGTTTTAAGGAGGTCGCGTCGGTTAAAATCGCTCATGGCTTAAGGCGCTCCGGTCGCGACCTTCCCCGGTCGCTTGGGTAAGGGTTCGCGGTCGACGTCAGGCCTTCCAGACATTGTCCCAGGTAATGGACCAATGTTGCGGATGGTTGTTCAAGCCACGCACATTCGTACGTTTGATGAGCACGTTATTGCGGCCGGCAGGCAGGATGGCCGGCACCTCGTCGTAGACGATGCGCTGCATCTCGGCGTAGATCGCCTTTCGGCGCTCGGCGCTCGCGGTGACCATGGCCTGACGATAGAGCGCCATGTAGCGCTCCGTGCTTTGGTCGGACCAATATCCGCTCTCGTTGTTGTCCGGTCGCATGCGGAACAGGCTGATGCCGGGATTGCGTGGCCCGACCGCCGTATAGGCAAATTTATGCCAATTTCCGCGTGTTACATCGGCTTCGCCCATACGGAAGCGCAGGTATCCGTCGTTCGGCCGCTCTTCGATTGGGAGCGTGATGCCGGCTTCGCGGACCGTTTCCTGGATCACCTGGAAGTAGCGGCCCATTTCAGGCCATTGCGGGGCGTAATAGAGGGTCGGCAGCGTGATCCCGTTCGGGAAACCTGCCTCAGCCAACAGTTGGCGGGCTCGCGCAACGTCCCGCGCCACCGGTCGCGCGACAAACATGGGATCAGTGCCAGCGAGGTGGCTGTCGTTGCCGACCCAGCCAAATCGCGCGCCACCGTAGACGATCCGAACCAGCGCTTCGCGATCAATCGCATAGGCGAGAGCGCGCCGGATACGAACGTCGAGGAAGGGCGAACCGGGGTGCTTGGGCAGGACGATGACGGCCTGATCGCCTGAGGAGGCGGGAACCACGTCGGTTTCGGGCTCGGACTGCAACTGGCGGACCAGACGCGGGTCGATATTGATCACAGCGTCAAACTGGCGTGCGCGGAAGCCGTTGATCGCGCTCTCCATTTGGCCTTCGCGGTTCACCACCTCAAGGCGGTCGAGATAGGGCTGACCGGATTTCCAGTAGTTCTCGTTGCGCTCAAACGTCATTCGCCGTTGAGGGTCGGCGTCGACGATGCGGAACGGGCCGGTACCAATACCTTCGAGCCCGATACGGTCGAGATCCGGATTGGCCGGCATGATGACCAGGTCATATTCGGCGATGATGAACGGGAATTCGGCGTTCCCGCCGCTGAGGAAGAACCGTACGGTTCGTGCATTCAGGGCCTCAGTGCGCTGAATTTGTTGGGCGAAACCAACCCTGCGGCGATGTAGCTCGAAAGACGAGACGACATCGGCTGCGGTCATTTCGCGGCCATTGTGAAAACGGACACCCTCGCGGAGGGTAACATCCCAGACCGCCAGCGTTTCATCGGCGGGTTGCCAGCTTGCAGCAAGCTCCGGCACGACTTCAAGGTTCTCATTGACCCAGGCGAGAGCGTTATAGGCCGACCGGGTAATCAGATCGACCATGAAATAGGGGTGCCGGGTGTTTGATGTATCGCCGCCGCGGCGGTTTCCCGAACACTGAGCGTAGACGAGCGTCCCGCCACGCTTCGGTTCTGCAGTTTGCGCGTGGGATCCATCGTGAAAACTTGCATCAAGACCAGCGAGGAAGGCCGGACCTGCGAAAAGTGCCGTCCGTCGAGAGATGGTTGACATCGGCATCTCCATAGAAATAATCTATCAAGCGTTGTTCTTGATAAGCGATCTTTAATGGGCGTGAATGACGGCAACATGACGAGTGAAAGTCCGCACAAGGGGTCCGGTCGCCGTGATCGGGAAATCACGCTATCGGGCTTGCGCACCTTCGTGGCGGTTGCCGAGATGCGAAGCTTTGCCGGTGCGGCCCATGCACTCGGGGTCAGTCAGCCGACAGTGTCGGTTCAGCTGGCCGCGTTGGAGGAGGCCTGCGGAGTCCTGCTTCTCAACCGGCGGCCGAATTTGGAACTCACCGAAGCAGGCGCGGAGCTCTTCGTTCGAGCTCGCCTCGCGGTCGGACGAGTGGAGGAGTTTGCGACATCCGCGAAGGATCTTCGCCAGATGCAGCGCGGTTCATTGCGGGTTGGCATGTCAACGCCGCAAAGTGCCTTGCCGATCATTGCGGCGTTTATGAAGACCTATCCGGCTGTGACCGTGGCAACAACGATCGGCAACACAGCCGAGCTTCTCGATCAAGTCGCTCGCAGTCGCATCGATGTGGGGGTCATGACGCTGATTGAGCCGCCGTCGTCTTTCGCTTGCGTGCCGGTGGCGTCGCCGCGACTGATGATCTGCCTTCTTGCCGACGATCCGCTGGCTCAGCGCCCCGTTCTGCACCCCCATGAGATTTCGGAGCGATTGTTCCTGCTCCGTGAAGCGGGATCGATGACCCGCGCGGTGGTCGAGGCCTGTTTTGCCGCTGAGGGCGTGCCGCTGAACGTCAGTCTTGTTCTTGCAAGCCGCGAGGCGGTTAAAGAGGCTGTGGCCGCGGGCATGGGCTTAGGCGCGGTGTTTGAGAACGAACTCGGCGACGATAGGCGCCTCGCGGGCGTTCCCCTCGCCAAGCAAGGCGACGCACACGGCATCTATGCGGTCGCGCTAAAGGAATCGCTCGAGATCCCATCGGTCCGTGGTTTCGTCGACCATATCGATATCGTCGGGCGCAAGTTGGAACTTCGAGCGGGCTAAGTGCCGTTGGTCCGACGCGTCGAATAGAGGATCAACAGGATACCTGCCGTGACGACCAAGGCGCCGCCTGCGATTGTGGTGGCCGAGGGTATCTCGCCGAAGACCGCGTAGCCGATCCCCGATGCCCAGATGATCTGCGTGTAGGTCATGGGTGAGACGACGCTCGCCGGCGCGTGGGTGAAGGCCCAGACGAGCAGGATATGAGCCATCACGCCGCAAAGTCCCGCAATCACTAGCAGGCCAAAGCCTGCAAGGCTCGGGACGCCCGGCACGGCCCATGCGAGAACCCCTGACGCGACCAACGCCCAAAGACTGGCGTGAAACAACAGCGCTGTCATCGGATCGGCACGGCCCGTATAGCGGGTCAAAACCTGATAGATCGCGTTTAGTCCGGCAAGTCCTAAGGGAAAGAGCAGAGCAAGCGACAAGGTCGGCGCACCCGGATCGAGCGCCACGATCACCCCAATGAACCCCATCACGATGAGCAGCCATTGAAGGGGCCGCGTAGTCTCGCCCAGAACAGGTCCGGCGATGGCGGCAGCGAGAAGGGGTGCCGATAACGCGATGGCATAGGTCTGCGACAACGACAGATGGACAAGCGATAGCACCGCGAAGATGGTCGTGCCTGCAACGCAAAACCCGCGCGCGATCTGCAGGAGCGGATGTCGCGTCACCACAAAACGCCGCATGCCGGCCACGACCGCCCAGACCACAATCGCCGCGAATTGGACGCCGTTTCTGATGAAAACGACGGTGGTCACGGGCGCCTCGCGGGCGACAACGCGCATTAGCGCGTCCATGATGACGAAAAGGAGCACGGCCACGGTCATGGCGCAGGCCGCCAGTATGATGGTCCGGCGTCTCGGCGGAGTGCTGGTCACGCTCCCACCTGGAACAGGCGCGCCGGGTTGTCGCGCACCATTGTGGAGAGATCGGCCCTATCAATCCCTTGCCCATGCAGAAGGTTTAAGAAAAGGCGCAGACCCTCAACGGGTTTCGGCAGAATGCTGACGCCGCAGTCGCTTGAGAGGATCAGCCGCTCGGCGCCATGACGCTGTATCACCTCCGCCATCCGTCCGATGGCGACGCCCGCAATGGGATGGGCTTCAGCATCAACATGGGTGAGGGGAACGCCAGCGGCGGGTGAGGCAAAGAAATAGGAGAGTTCGCCATAGGCGCCGGCCGCCAGCACAGCGGCAATACTGGCATCATCATAGGAGGAGGCGGGCACGAGAATGCGTTGGATCCCACGACTACGCGCAAACTCGACAAGCCTAATGGCTTCCTCCGGCGCCACATGGCCGGTGTTGAAAACGACGTCGGCGCGAGCGATCAGATCGAAGATTTCCGGGAGGGGATCGGGCATTGCGCCAATACGCGGCACTTCGAAACAGGCTTCCACATAAAGCGGCGAGCGCCCTTCTGAGCGGGCAACATGGCGGGTGTGGTGCGTTGGAAGCGACACGAAGCGCGCACCGGTGCCCGGCCCATAGCCATAGGCAAGCGCAATGGAGACCGCCTCAGCCGAAACGCCGCCAGCCGGCGGCTCCATGATCAGCCCACCCCAGATATCGATGGATCCCTGGCCAAGGGCATGCTGCGCGAGCGCTGCATAACCAGAGGAGTTGCTGAAGTTATCCATCAGTCCAAGGCCGCGCATGCCGGCCGCAGCTGCCTCTCGCGCCGCCTCGAATACGTCGAGCGAGCGTGCATTGATGTGCGGACAGGCATGAACGTGGCAATCGACGGCGCCGCGCAACAGGTCGTCCATCGAGGGCGTGCCCATATCAGTGCCTCAAGATCTTCGCCGTGAACTCCTTCAGCCGATCAGTCTCCGGGGCATCGAACACGCGCTGCGGCGTGCCGATCTCAACGATCCGACCCTGGTCCATGAAGGCGACCCGGCTCGCGACTTCCCGCACGAAGCCCATCTCGTGGCTGACGATGATCATAGTCATGCCGTCCTGGCCGAGCGCCCTGATCGTGTCCAGAACTTCGGTCACAAGCTCTGGATCAAGCGCCGATGTGACCTCGTCGAGGAGCAGAACGTCGGGTTTGAGCGCAAGCGCCCGCGCAATGGCAACCCGCTGCTGCTGCCCGCCTGATAACTCATCGGGATAGGCCTCGGTCTTCGCGGCAAGTCCGACCTTAGCTAAGAGGTCGCGGGCCTCCCGGTCGACGTCAGCGCGGGGTCGGCGCTTCACAATGGACGGCGCGATGGTGACGTTGCGCAGCGCCGTCATATTCTGAAAGAGATTGTACTGCTGGAACACGATGGCGAAACGGTCGCGTGCGCGCTTGAGCGACGCCTTCGAGCTGTAGTCGATCCGCTCATTATCAAGCACGACATGACCTGCATGGGGCCGGATGAGGCCGACCAAGGTGCGTAAAAGCGTGGATTTTCCAGACCCCGAGGGCCCGATCAAGGCGAGGATTTCGCCCCGGCTGATGGAAAGGTCGATCCCGGACAAAACATCGGTCGAGCCATAACGAGCGGCGAGCCCCTGGACAGTCAAAAAAGTCAATCGATCATCTCCTGCCCGTCATGTCGCCGAAGTGCATAGGACTGCCTCGCAAACGGGCTTGCACCTCTTTGAAGCAGCGGGCTAGCCTGCCCGAAGGTAGAGGGGTCCGGCAAGGCGCCGCCCGACTGTTTTGGAAAGGTTCGACGCCATGACTGATATGCCGAAGGGTTCGATGTCTCGCCGCAAGGCGCTCGCTCTTGCTGCGGGTGCTGCATCGGCTGCTGCTTTGGGCGCCGATACTGCAACCGCCCTGCCGCTCGATAAGGTGCTGGCGGCCAAGAAACTGCGCGCCGGCATCAATCCGACCTTGCCGCCCTTTGGCGTGTTCAACGCGCAAAATCAGATCGATGGTTTTGACGCCGACATTGCCCGGGAATTGGCGCGACAAATGCGGATCGAATTGGAAATCGTCCAGGTTGGCTCGCCTGACCGCATTCCGTTCCTGCAGGCCGACCGGATCGACATCGTGCTCGGCGCCATTACCCGCACCGTCGAGCGGGCCTTGGTGATCGACTATACCGTGCCGCTGCATACCCAAAGCGTTGTTGTTCTCACCAAAGAGAGCGGGACTTCGGTTCCGATCACCAAGCCCGCAGATTTGAACAACCCGCAGGTCAAGCTGGTGCAGGTGCGTGGCACTGTCGGCATTCCCTGGATCCAGGCCAATGCGCCGCAGGCCCAAGTAACCCTGCTCGACAATTACCCCGATACGTTCCGCGCGCTCCAGCAGGGTCGCGCCGATGCCATGGTGGACGTGCTCGAATCCATCGTCATCCCCATGCGCAATGTGCAGGGCGTCAGCTGGAAGGTGCTGGATGAGGTGCTCGGCTCAACCTGGGTCGGCATCGGCGTCCAAAAGGGCAATACGACACTGCGCGACGTCTTGAATGTCGTGCTGTTCGAGATGCATCGGACCGGCTTTGTCGCCCGCACCTGGGAGAAGTGGTTCGGCGTGCCGATGAAGACGCCGGTCCCGATCAATCCGATGTTCTGATCGGTCTCAGGCCGCTCCCTCCGAGACATGCCCCGATGACACTGCAATATGGCCAGGTGCTCTCCTATGTGCCGGATTTTCTGGCCGGCGCTTGGCTCTCTTTGCAGATCGCGTCCCTTGCTTTCGTCATGGGACTGATCATCGGTCTCGCAGGTGCTGCGGTCCTGACCTATGGCGGCATTGTCGCGCGCGCTCCGGTGCGCGCTTACGTCAGTTTCTGCACCAACACGCCGCAATTGGTGCAGATTTTCTTCCTGTTCTTTGCGTTGCCCGACATGGGCATCATTCTATCGCCCTATGCGGCTGTCTTGATCGGGATGACATTGAACGCCGGCGCCTATTTGACCGAAATCCAGCGCGCCGGCTTTCAATCGATCCAGCGCGCCGAGATCGATGCAGCGGAGACGCTTGGTTTTTCAAGGCTGCAAACGGTCCGATATGTCGTTGCGCCACATATCATCCGGACGCTCTATCCGGCGCTCTCGAACCAATACATCATCATGATGCTCGGCACCTCAATGGCCGCGATCTTCGGTGTCGAGGAACTCACCGCGCGGGCGCTGAACGCGAATGCAACCACGTTTCGGTCCATCGAGATTTTCTCGCTCACAGCCCTCATCTACATCGGGCTCACCATCATCGCATCAGCACTGCTTTACGTGCTTGGCCGCGCGCTGTTTCGCGTCAAGGCGAGGGCGTTCTGATGGGCATCATCGCGGGGTTGATCGAAGAAGCGCCGCGCTTCTTCACCTATTGGAACATGCTGTTTCTAGCCAATGCGGCGCTGAACACGCTGCTTGTGTCGCTGATCGGCTGTCTGAGCGGCTATGTGCTGGGATTTGCCATTGCCACCTTCCGCCTTCCGCAGATCACGCCTTTGGCCCCGGTGCGTGGCGCATTGATCCTCTATGTCGAGGCAATTAGACGCATTCCCTTCCTGGTTCTGTTGATGTGCGTGTTCTTTTCGTTTCAGCTCTCGGGTGTCCAGGCGAGCCTGTTCATGATCGCAGTGACTGCGGTGGCGCTCCGGATGTCGGCTTTGTCGGCCGAGAATATTCGCTCCGGCTATGAGGCGGTCCATACGCGCCAATGGGATGCAGCGTTGACCATGAACATCCCGCCGCTGACGGCGCTGTTTCGCATCATCCTGCCGCAGTCCTGGCGGGTGATCTTGCCGCCATCCACCATCCACACGGTCAGCATGATCAAGGAGACCTCGCTCGTCTCGCAGATTGGCTTTCTCGAACTAACCTTTTCAGCGCGAATGCTGAACCAGCGTGGGTTCTCGGCGCTCATCTGCTACGGCAGCGTGCTGGTGCTCTATTTCGTGATTTCTTACGCCTTCTCGGCAGTCGGCCGCTATGCCGAGCGGAAACTGGTGCACCAGGCGCGGGTTCGTCGTGTCCCGGCGATGCCCGCATGACCTATCAGCGCGTGGCGAATGCTGCGACACGGCCGGGCACGGTCACGTTCCAAGTGG
The DNA here is from genome assembly GCA_037143285.1 of Alphaproteobacteria bacterium. GTDB lineage: Bacteria > Pseudomonadota > Alphaproteobacteria > Rhizobiales > Phreatobacteraceae > Phreatobacter. The sequence goes on from JBAWYY010000047.1 coordinate 8,957, forward strand.
ACGGTGAGGCCATAAGCGCGCCGGCCGGCGAGCCGCTTGCGACCGCGCTGGCGATGGCAGGGCTTCTCGGCTTGCGCTTAAGCCCTCGAAATGGGGCGCCGCGGGGCGCCTTTTGTCACATGGGTCTCTGCCAGGAATGCGTTGTCATCGTCGATGGACGGACCGTGCAGGCCTGTTTGACGCCGGTGTCTGCCGGAATGACTGTTCAACTCGGGGATAGGCTCCGGTGACCCGCGAGCCGGACCTCTTGGTTCTCGGCGCGGGACCTGCCGGTACTGAGGCAGCCCTTGCCGCCGCAGGAGCGGGCCTCGACGTCGTGCTCATTGACGAACAGGTTCAGGCTGGCGGCCAGGGGTGGCGCGCGCCATTCCCTGGCCTAACCATGCCGCGCAAGGGGCCGGATGCCGAGGCAGGCGATGCCCTGCGGCGCAGGCTCTCTGCATCATCAGTCGATTGTCGGTTTGGCCGTCGGGTCTGGTCGATCGGTGGTAATTTCCGGCTCGATGCGATCGGTCCTGACGGCAATGAGGCTTATCAGGCGCCGCGCCTGATCGCTGCAACAGGCGCTCATGAGCGCGTCGTGCCCTTTCCCGGTTGGACTTTGCCCGGCGTCATCGGCCTTGCCGGCGCAACAGTGCTGTTGAAGGCTCAAGCCGTCTTGCCGGGACAGCGTGTTGTGGTCGCCGGATGTGGCCCGCTCCTCTTTGCCGTTGCCGCCGGCATCATCGACAAGGGTGGCGAGGTCGCGGCCATCGTCGATCTCGATGGGCGTCTTGCCTGGGCGAAGAGGCTACCGGGTCTCCTACGCCGGGTCGACCTTTTAAAGGAAGGCCTCGGTTGGACATTGTCGATCCTGGGCGCTCGCATTCCATTCCTTGCCGGCTACAGCATTCGCCGCGCTAACGGCGATAGCGAGGTGACGTCCGTTGTAATCGGCCCGGTTGATGCCGGTGGCGCGCCAATGGTCGGGCCCGAGCGTGAATTCGCCTGCGATGCGCTTGCCATCGGTCACGGTCTCGTGCCGGGCGGCGAAGTCCCGAAAATCCTGCGGGCCGGCCATCGCTACGACCGCATGCGCGGTGGCTTCGTTCCCGATCTCGATGACTTCGGGCGCACCACCGTGAAAGGCCTTTATGCCTGTGGTGATGGCACCGGCATTCGCGGCGCAAGACCCTCGGCTTCGGCCGGACGACTTGCGGGTCTCGCTTCGGCCTATGACGCAGGGCGCCTTAGCGAGGACGCTTTCGAAGCCTCGGCAGGACCCACGCTCTCGACGATGCAAGACTACCGTCCGTTCGCCGATGCGGTTGCAGGCGCCATGGCCCTGCGGTCGGCTCAAGTGGCCGCGATTGCGTCGGATACCATCGTCTGCCGCTGCGAGGATATCACCCGCGCGGAAATTGATGCGGCCGTCGGTTCAGGCGCAGAGAACATCAATCAAATGAAGCATTACACCCGTTGCGGCATGGGTCCCTGCCAGGGTCGAATGTGCGGGGACATCGCGGCTGAACTGGTAGCGCAAAGGCTTGGACGCACGCGCGACGAGGTCGGGTTCTGGACCCAACGTGTGCCGCTGCGGCCGGTTGCATTCGATGCCTTGATCGGGACCTTCGACTATGCCGATATCCCGATCCCGTCACCGGCGCCGCTATGACGCAGCACTATGATCTCGGTGTGATCGGCGGGGGCGTAGTCGGGTCGACGCTTGCGCTTTTTGCCGCGCGCGGCGGCCTAAAGACGGTGATCATTGATCGCGGGCCGTTGTGTCGGGAAGCATCCGGCGTCAATGCCGGGACTTTGACCTTGCAGATGACGCGCGTCGCGCTGATGTCTCATGCCATGCGCGCCCACGGCATGTGGGCCTCCGCCCGCGAGTGGCTTGGCCACGACGTCGGCGTTGTTGTCTGTGATGGTCTCTCACTAGCCTTCACGGAAGCGGAGGCAGCCATCCTCGAAGAGCGAGCCGCCAAACGACGCGAGGCTGGAGCGCCGATCAGCATTATTGGCCCGAGTGAAGCGAAAGCGATCGAACCGGGTGTCTCCGACAAGATGCTGATCGCTGGCTATTGCCCGATGGATGGCTATGCCAATGCCTATTTGACCGGCATGGCTTTTCGAAAGGCGCTCATCGACGCCGGGGTGACCGTGTTGGAGCATCGCCCGGTCACAGGCTTGGAGCAGGCCGAAGTTGGTTTTGCTGCGATGACGGAGCAGGGCCCGGTGACATTTCGTCGTGTGGTCCTGGCCGGCGGCGTTTGGATTGAGCCAATGCTCGCTTGGCTCGGTGTTGATCTGCCGATCAAGGTGCTGGTGAACCAGTTGTCGGTGACCGAGCGCATCCGACCGGTGATGCGGACGGTTGTCGGGATTGCCTCCGGCCTCCTGTCGCTAAGGCAATATCCGCACGGCACCGTGGTGATCGGCGGTGGCTGGCAGGGATTTGGGGAGCGGGAACGCGGCGGCGTCGAACTGGTGCCTGAACGGCTTATCGGCAATATCAGGC
>JBAWYY010000048.1:0-11456 GCA_037143285.1 Alphaproteobacteria bacterium
CGCGGGCCTTCGTCATCGCATTCCCGTGCTAGCCTCAGATATCGACCCGGTCTCGGTGGTGGCAGCCCGCGAGAATGTTCGCCTCAACCGCGCTGCGGCCTATGTTCAGGTGGTTCTGGCAGCAGGCTTGAAGGACGGGCGCTTCGGGCGCGGGGCACGCTACGACCTCGTGCTCGCCAATATTCTTCCCCGACCGCTCATGCGCTTGGCGCGCGATCTGACGCTTCGCACGGCGAAGGGTGGAACCGTGATCCTGTCAGGCATCATCGTTCCCCATGCCAATATGGTCATCTCCGCCTATCGCGGGCTTGGCCTAGCGCTCGTATCGCGGCGCGAAATTGAGGGCTGGGTCACATTGACGATGCGCCGAGGGCGATAGGGTCAACTCTCGTTTGCCAGCCTTGCGACAAAGGCGTCGCGATGCTCAACTCCGCGCCGAAAAAGACATCGGAGACAAAGATGCTTCGCGTCATCGTGCGTATCGGTAAATGGACCGGAATCACCCTCCTCACTGTTGTTCTGGCCGTTGCCGCCGCCCTCATTTGGTATGTGCGCGCGGTAGAGCCCCAGATCGCTGGCGCCGTGGCCTTGCCGGGTTTTGATAAGCCCGTTGAGGTCGTAAGAGACCGCGAAGGCGTACCTCACATTTTCGCCCAATCGGAGGCTGACGCCGCGGCCGCTCTCGGCTTCGTTCACGCCCAGGATCGGCTGTGGCAGCTCGATTTGAACCGGCGCATTGCGGCTGGACGGATGGCTGAAATCGTCGGGCCGCCGGCGCTCGAAATTGACCGCTTTCTCCGCAATATCGGCATTCGCCGATCAGCGGAAGCAATCTGGAAGAACCTGGACGCTGAAACCCGTCAGTTGATCGAGGCCTATTCGCGCGGCGTGAATGCCTATCTCGAAACCCGCACGGCCCCGCTGCCGCCTGAGTTCTGGCTGTTGCGGGCACCAGCGCCTGAACCTTGGACGCCGGTGGATTCGGTCGCCTGGTCCTTGATGATGGCGCTCGATCTCGGGGCCAACATGAACACCGAGATCAACCGCCTCCGCCTCGTCCAGGCCGGTTTGACCATGGAGCAGATCGGCGAGTTCCTGCCGCCCTATCAGGGCGAGGCCTGGCCGGCGTTGCCTGATTTTACCGCGCTTTATCGCGGGCTCGGCGCGGAGGCGAGACGCGCGGCTGATGCCATGCGCCATTTCGATCTCGGCGTCGAAGGGCTTGGCTCGAACAATTGGGTGGTCTCCGGCGCGCGATCTGAGACTGGAAAACCCATTCTCGCCAATGATCCTCATCTCGGCCTCTCGGCACCGGCGCTTTGGTATTTTGCCCGGCTGACCACGCCCAATGGTACGGTCATCGGCGCGACCTTGCCGGCAGCCCCCGGCGTGGTGCTTGGCCGCAACGAGCGGATCGCTTGGGGCTTCACCAATACGGGGCCTGACGTTCAAGACCTCTATATCGAGCGCATTCATCCCGACGACCCCCAACAATATCAGGCGCCCGACGGCTGGCGCCGGTTCACCCTCGTCGAAGAGGTGATCAAGGTTCGCGGTGCACCTGACGAGCGCCTCACCGTTCGCATTTCTCGCAATGGCCCGGTGATCTCGGATGGCGCGAGCGCTGCGGCAAGCGGCAGCATCCCCCGCGGCTATGCGCTCGCGCTGAAATGGACGGCCCTTCAACCGGATAATGCAACGGCTCAGGCCACGGCGCCGATGAACCGCGCCCGCAACTGGGACGAGTTCCTGGCCGCCGCGAGGCACTTCCACGCGCCTCAACAGAACATTGTTTATGCCGACATTGACGGGAACATCGGCTTCATTGCTGCCGGGCGGGTGCCTGTTCGCAAGCCCGAGAATGACTTGAAGGGCCTCTTTCCGGCGCCCGGCTGGGACGCGCGCTACGACTGGGCCGGCTATTTGCCTTTCGAGCAATTGCCTCAGGAGTTCAATCCGGCGCGCGGCTTTCGCATGAGTGCCAATGAGCGGATCACCGCGCCCGATTATCCCCATCACATCACCTTCGAATGGACCACGCCCCATCGCGCGGACCGGATCAACGAACTGCTCGCCGCGCGAGACAAGCACTCTTTGGCGAGTTTCCGCTCGATCATGTCCGATGTGCGATCGAACGCCGTTCGCGAGGTGCTGCCCCTGCTTGTTGCGGCAACGCCGAGCGCCGATCGTGAGCGGCGGGCCGTGGAGTTGCTCCGCAAGTGGGACGCGACCATGGCGACCGATCGCGCCGAGCCCCTGATCGCGACCGCCTGGATGCGTGAACTCACCCGGCTCGTCTATGCCGATGAACTGGGGCCTACGCTGTTCGGCCAAATATGGGACCAACGGCAGGCCTTCATGATGGCAGTCCTCACCAACAAAGACGGTCAGGGCCGCTGGTGCAATCGCAAGGGGCAAGGAACGGATGTCTCTTGCGAACGGCTGATTGGCGAGGCTTTGACGCTTGCGCTCGATGATCTCACCCGCCGCTATGGCGCAGATATAGCAGCTTGGCGTTGGGGCGTTGCCCATGACGCCCGCTCGGAGCATCGCCCCTTCTCGCGCGTGGCCGCACTTGCTCGCATTTTCGATGTCCGAGTGCCCGTTCCCGGCGATACCTATACCGTCAACGTCAACCGCCACACGATCCGCAATGAGGCGGAGCCCTTCGTCTCGCGCCATTCTGCAAGTCTGCGAGCGATTTACGACTTCGCCGATTTGGAGCGGTCCATGTTCATGCACTCCACCGGCCAGTCGGGGATTGTCTCCTCAAGCCTTTATCGCAACCTTTCGGAGCGCTGGGCGAAGGTCGAGTTCATCCCGATGGCAACCCGGCGAGATACGGTGATGCAAGGCGCGCTCGGCACGTTGCTGATCCGTCCGAAATAGACCGGGATACCTCGTGGTCGACAAAGCATTGGGTTGCATGGGGATCCCCTTGGGCTGCCGCCCGTGACCGAGCGAGCCACAGCATGCAGGACGCGAAAACCGTCCGCATTCACCAAGCTTTCTATGCGAAAGCACTGGACCTTGGCGCGCGCGCGGGCTATCCGCGCGGGACCATGAGCGACAGTGAAGCCCTGAAGCGAGAAGCCGCCGCCACCGCCCTGACGCGGGTGAGCGACGGCATGCGCCTTGGGCTCGGCACTGGCTCGACGGCGAAACTTTTCGTCGACCTTCTGGCGGAGCGGGTTCACGCCGGTTTGAATGTCGTGGGCGTGCCGACCTCGGAAGCCACAAGGGCTCAGGCTGAGCGATTGGGCATTCCACTCGCCACCCTCGACGAAGCGCCGGAGCTTGATCTCACTATCGATGGCGCTGACGAAGTCGATGACGCACTCAGCCTCATCAAAGGCGGGGGCGGGGCGCTGTTGCGGGAAAAGATTGTCGCGGCCGCCTCTAAGCGGATGATTGTGATTGTGGATGCGAGCAAACGCGTTGCGACGCTCGGGCGCTTTGCCCTCCCAATCGAAGTGAATGCTTTTGGCCTTGAAGCGACCAAGCGCGCGATTATCGCAGCGCTCGCCGCCAGTGGCTGTCCTGCGATGCCGGTGGTGCGCATGAAGCCGGACGGCCATGTTTTTGTCACGGACGGGGGGCACATGATTGTTGATTGCGCCTGTGGTCGCATTCCTGATGCGGAAGACCTCTCGCGCCGCCTCCATGCCGTCCCCGGTGTCGTTGAGCATGGTTTGTTCATCGGCATGGCAAGTGAGGTCATCGTCGCCGCCCCCACCGGGGTCACCACCGTGACCCGTCCTGTCCTTTCTCACGCGAGCCTCGGCTCCGCGACTGCTTGACCCCTGAGGAGTTCTTCATGTCCGCTCGTTCCCTTGCCGCATTGGCGCTTGCTGCCGCCGTGGCCCTGCCGTCGAGCGTAGCGCTCGCCCAACAACCGGCGGCGCCCGCTGCCGCTGTGCAGGTCTCGCCCGAGCACCTCGCCATTGCCCGGCAAGTGGTGGATGCATCCGGTGCAGCCGCGACCTTTGAGAACGTGATCCCATCGTTCATTGAGCAGGCGAAGGGGCTGTTTCTGCCGACCAATCCGGACCTTCAGCGCCCGCTGAACGAGGTCGGCGACCAACTGAAGGCAGAATTCCAGCCGCGCGTGCAGGAACTGATCCAGAGCATCGCCGTGGTCTACACCCAGCGCTTCACAATTGAAGAGCTGCGCCGCTTCCTCGCCTTCTACCAGTCACCCGATGGGCGTAAGCTCGTGACCGTGCTTCCGCAAATCCTGGAAGAGAGCTATGGCCGCTCGCAACAGTGGAGCCAGGTGGTCACCCGCGATCTCGTGACCCGGTTCCGCGAGGAGTTTGCCAAGCGCGGCATCCGGCTCTGAGGCTGAACGAGGACTAGTCCTCGTCGGCCTTCAGGCGCCATCCCAGGCGCTCCCAGAGCATGGGGCCAAGCAAGGCGATTGCGGCCAGGACGATCAGGGTCGCCGCGATCGGACTTTGGAACAGAACCGTCGCATCGCCGTTGGAGATCTGGAGCGCGCGGCGCAATTGCGTCTCCGCCATGGGCCCGAGGATCATGCCGACGATCACCGGGGCCACCGGATAGTCAAAGCGGCGCATGCCGAAAGCCATGAGGCCGAGCACCAGCACGATGGTGAGCTCGACCAGCGACGGCTTGGCGGCGACAACACCGACCGTCGCGAAGACCAAAATGCCGCCGTAAAGCCAGGGACGCGGGATCATCAGCAGCCGCACCCAAAGGCCCACCAGCGGCAGGTTGAGCACGATCAGCATCACATTGGCGATGAACAGCGAGGCGATGAGGCCCCAGACGACATCGGCCGAGGTGATGAACAGCAGAGGGCCGGGCTGCAGATTATATTGCTGGAAGCCCGCGAGCAGCATGGCCGCTGTTGCGGATGTGGGGATCCCAAGCGTCAGGAGCGGCACCAAGGTGCCAGCCGCGGAGGCATTATTAGCGGCTTCCGGTCCTGCCACGCCCTCGATCGCGCCATGGCCGAACTCCTCCGGGTTTTTGGAGAGGCGCTTCTCGGTGGCGTAGGACAGGAAGGTCGGGATCTCGGCGCCGCCGGCCGGCAGCGCGCCGATTGGAAAGCCGAAGGCCGTGCCGCGTAGCCACGGCTTCCATGAACGCTTCCAATCCTCCTTGGTCATCCACAAGGAGCCCTTGATGGCCTCGATCTTCTCATCCCCCAGCCGACCACGCGCGGCCGCAACGGCCATAGCCTCGCCCACCGCGAACATGGCAACCGCGACGGTTGTCACTTCCAGTCCATCGAGCAGGTCCGGCACCCCGAAGGCGAGGCGCGTTTGACCCGTGAGCTTGTCGATGCCGACGAGGCCGAGCGTCAGGCCGATAGCAAGCGAGGTGAGCCCACGCAGGCGCGACGAGCCAAAGGTTGCCGACACCGTGACGAAGGCGACCAACATGAGCGCAAAGTAGTCCTCAGGGCCGAAGGCAATGGCGATTTCTGCGAGCCAAGGCGCAAGGACGGTGAGGAGTGCGGTGGCGATCGTTCCGGCGACAAAGGACCCAATCGCTGCGGTCGCTAGGGCCGGCCCACCACGCCCCGCGCGGGCCATACGGTTGCCCTCAAGCGCTGTCACCACGGATGCGCTTTCGCCCGGCGTGTTGAGCAAGATCGAGGTGGTCGAGCCGCCATACATGGCGCCGTAATAGATGCCGGCAAACATGATGAGGGAGCCAGCGGGCTCCATCTTGAACGTGATGGGCAAGAGAAGCGCCACCGTCATAGCCGGGCCAATGCCGGGCAAGACGCCCACGGCCGTTCCCACACTGACGCCAATGAGCGCGAAGAGCAGATTGTGCGGCTGGACTGCGACCTGAAGGCCGGCAAATAGAGCAGTAATCGTTTCCATCAGAGGAAGGTCTCGAAAAATCCTGAAGGGAGCGAAAGGCCAAGCACCTTCACGAAAAAGAGGTAGCAAGTACCCGCCACCGCAAAGCCAAGGGCAAGATCAATCACAGAGCGGCGCGAGCCAAAGCCCCTGGCGGTTGCTGCGAAAAGCATCGCCGTTGCGGGGATGAACCCTGCGGTCTTGATCAGCGCGATCATCACGGCAAGGCCGCCCGCGATCCAAAGCACCGGGCCGAAATCATCGGCATCGCGCTCCGGCGCTTGCCCGCGCCAACCGTCCCAGCAGGTGAGGCCGCCAAAGATCACCAAGAGGACTGACATGACATAGGGCATCATCTGCGGCCCGATCGCGTCATTGCCGAAGCTCGCGCGCAGCGACGTCGCCTGCCAGAAGATCAAAATACCGATGGCGATGAGGCCAATGCCGATGGCAATGACTGGTCCATCGACCTGACGCGAGGAGCTTGTCGACGAGGGCTCGGTCATTGCGTTAGGCCCTAATCAGCCCGAGCGAGCGCATGACCTCACTGACGCGTTTCATCTCGTCAGTTACGAATTGGGCGAAGGGCGCGCCGACAAGGAACGCGTCATCCCAACCCCTGGCGACGAGTTGCTCTCTCCAGGTCTTGGACTTGACCATCTCGGTGACGAGGGTTTCAAGCGCGGTGCGCTGCGCGTCACTAATGCCGGGACCTGCGAACACCCCGCGCCAATTCTGGATCTCGAGATCGAAATTCTGATCCTTGAAGGTCGGGCCGGGCAACCCTGCCGTTCCCTTCGGCGCGGTAATGCCAACGAAGCGCAACCGGCCAGAGGTGACATGCTGCGCAAACTCGGACACGCCGCCGACACCGACGGTCACACGCCCGCCCAGGATCGAGGCCATGGATTCGCCCCCGCCAGCATGGGCGATATAGTTGACCTTGGAGCCGTCGGCGCCGGCCGTCGCGGTGAAGATCGCCGCCGTGATGTGGTCGACGCCACCGGCCGAGCCACCGCCCCAACTGACTTTGGACACATCCGCTTTGACCGCAGCCGCAAGGTCTTGCGGGGTCTTGATCGGTGATTGCGCGCGCACGACGAAGGCCATGGGCTCGCCCATGAGGCGGGCAATCGGCGTCACTTGCTCGAGTGTGACTGGAGCCTTGTTCAGCAAAATCGCGCCGACCATGACAAAGCCGGAGGCCATCAAGGTCGCGCCGTCGCCGCGTGAGCCGTTGATGAACTGGGCAAGACCGATGATGCCGCCGGCACCCGGAATATTCGTCACCGGTGCCGAGCGCACCATCCGCTCGCCGGTCAAGGCCTGCTGCATTGTGCGGGCGATCTGGTCCCAGCCGCCGCCGGGGGCTGCGGGAACCAACAGCTTCAACTCCGGCCAGGTTTCCGCGGATGCCTGACCCGTTGCGGCCATGAGCGCGGCCATCGCGCCAGCCGCGAGCCCCTCGCGCCGCGTGATATATGCCATTTGACCCTCCCGTTTCTGTTTGGCCGGAGTTTCGGCTGCTTGGCCCTAAAGCGCCAATGAGGGCTAATGCGGAGGTCTGCCCTGCCGTCTTTGCAATTCCCCTTTCGAACTCGTACTCGAATGCTTACCTCACCCTTCCTCTTCAACCGGACATGCCCCAATGACCTTTGACTATGATCTCTTCGTTATCGGTGGGGGGTCCGGCGGTGTTCGCGCGGCACGAATCGCGGCAGGCCATGGCGCTAAAGTCGCGCTGGCTGAGGAGTATCGTCTCGGCGGCACCTGCGTGATCCGCGGATGCGTCCCGAAGAAACTGATGGTCTATGCCTCGCAATATGCGGAGCATTTCGAGGACGCTGCAGGCTTCGGCTGGACGGTGGGAGAAACCAAATTCGACTGGGGCCGTCTGATTGCGGCTAAGGACAAGGAAATCGCCCGACTTGAAGGCCTTTATGGCGCGACGCTGCACAAGGTCGGTGTCGAGACGATCGCCGAGCGTGCCGTGGTAATCGACCCCCATCGCGTGCGGCTCACCTCCGGTCGCGAGATCAGTGCGAAGGTGATCCTTGTTGCTACGGGCGCTCAGCCCTCGACCGACGGTGATTTGCCGGGGATCGAGCACACGATCTCATCAAATGAAGTTTTCCATTTGGAAAAGCTGCCCGGCCATATCGTGATTGCCGGCGGCGGCTATATCGCGGTCGAATTTGCCGGCGTCTTTGCGGGTCTCGGCTCAAAAGTGACCTTGGTCTATCGTGGCCCGAAAATTCTGCGTGGCTTTGATGAAGATCTGCGGGACCACTTGATGGGCGAATATGCCAAGCGGGGCATCACCCTCGTCATGGACGCGGCTTTCTCAAAAATCGAGAAGGGGCCGGATAGCCTGACCGTTTCGTTCCGCACAGGTCAGCCACCACTTGTCGCCGACCAAGTGCTCATGGCCATCGGCCGCAAGCCCAATACGGCAGGTCTCGGCCTCGATCGCGTGGGCGTCGTGCTGGATGATAAGGGCGCTGTGGTGGTCGACGAGGAGAGCCGGTCTTCGGTCCGCTCCATCTACGCAGTGGGCGATGTCACTGACCGCGTTTCGCTCACACCGGTTGCCATCCGCGAAGGCCATGCCTTTGCCGACACGGTGTTCGGCGCTAAGCGCTGGCTCGCCGATCACCGGTCAATCCCGACCGCAGTCTTCTCAGAGCCCGAGATCGGTACGGTCGGTTTCAGCGAGCAAGCAGCAGTGGCCGCCGGCCATTCGGTCGATGTCTATCGCACGACGTTCCGCCCGATGAAGCACACGCTCTCTGGGCGCGACACGCGCATGTTGATGAAGCTTGTGGTCGATGCCGAGACCGACCGGGTGCTCGGGGTCCATTTGTGCGGACCCGATTCCGGCGAGATCATTCAGGTGGCCGGGATTGCCGTGAAGCTCGGCGCGAAGAAAGCTGACTTCGACGCGACGATGGCGGTACACCCCACCGCCGCAGAGGAACTCGTCACCATGCGTACGCCGAGCTACCGGGTGCCGCGAGCAGCCTAGAAGTCGATCACATCAAGCTTGGGCCGGGCATTGGTGCCGACCACGCCCATATCGGGTTCTGGCAGGGGCGTGCCGGGATCACGAAAGCGATTGACGATCGGGTAGCGCCGGTCGCGGCCGAAATTGCGGCGCGTGACCTTCACCCCCGGGGCTGCCTGTCGACGCTTATATTCGGCGAGCGACAGGAGCCGCTCGACCCTGCGCACGGTTTCCAGATCATAGCCTTCCGCGACAATGTCAGCGACTGAGGCTTCGCGTTCGACAAGACGCTCAAGGATCGCGTCAAGCACCTCATATTCTGGCAGCGAATCCTGATCCTTCTGGTTCTCGCGAAGCTCAGCCGTCGGCGGCTTCACGATGATGTTCTCGGGGATTACGACGCCATCCGGCCCTAGCGCGCCCGGCGGGCGCCAGTGGTTGCGCAGGCGACAAAGTCGAAACACCTGGGTCTTGTAGAGGTCTTTGATCGGGTTATAGCCGCCGTTCATATCGCCATAGAGCGTGGCGTAACCGGTCGACATCTCGCTCTTATTGCCAGTGGTGACCACCATGGCGCCGAATTTGTTCGAGATCGACATGAGGATCGTGCCGCGCGCGCGGCTTTGCAGGTTCTCTTCCGTGATGCCACGCGCAGTTCCTGCAAAGAGCGGATTGAGCGCTGCCTCAAGCCCTTCAACGGCGGGTGCGATGGGGATCGTATCGTAACGCACGCCCAGCGCCTTGGCGCAGTCGGCCGCATCCGACAGGCTCTCATTGGAGGTGAATCGATAGGGCAGCATGATGCAGTGGACGCGGTCCGCGCCCAGTGCATCGACCGCAAGCGCGGCACAAATGGCCGAATCGACCCCGCCGGAAAGGCCGAGTACGACGCCGGGGAACCGGTTCTTTTCGACATAGTCTCGGAGGCCCAGCATGCACGCGGCATAGCTCGCCTTATCGCCTTCGAGGATCGGCTCGACTGGGCCGCTCAACCGCCAGGAACGTCCGTCCTTGCGGGCCTCCACGATCCCCAAACTTTCCGCGAAAGCCGGAAACTGCGCGCCCAAACTATGGTCGGCATTCATGGCAAGCGACGCGCCGTCAAAGACCAATTCGTCCTGCCCACCCACTTGGTTCACGTAGAGAATTGGAAGCCCGCTCTCTGAAATCCTGGCCGCAAACACGCTGGCGCGCTCGTCATAGATTGTCTCGCGATAAGGCGACCCATTAGGCACCACTATTATCTCGGCACCGGTCTCAGACAGCGTCTCGATCACATCCGGCGACCAGATATCCTCGCAAATCGGCACGCCAATGCGAATGCCGCGAATGGCGATAGGGCCGGGCATCGGGCCTGAGGCAAAGACGCGTTTCTCGTCAAAGACGCCATAGTTCGGCAGATCCACTTTGAATCGGACTGCCTGGATCAGCCCCTGGTCCAAATAGGCGACGGCATTGAACAAATGCCCTTCTTCGCGCCACGGGAGGCCCACCAGGACGCCTGGACCGCCATCGCTCGTGTCACGGGCAAGAGCCTCCGCGGCGGCACGCGCGGCGGCCTGAAAAGCGGGTTTCAGCACCAGATCTTCCGGCGGATAGCCCACAAGAAAGAGTTCGGAGAACACAATGAGCTCAGCCCCAAGCGCTGACGCTTTGGCGCGCGCATCACGGGCACGGGCAAGATTGCCGTCGATGTCGCCCATGATCGGGTTCAATTGGGCAACGGCGATGCGGAGAGAGACAGGGCTTAAGGTCATCAGCCAGATTTAAGCTGGACTGCATGAAAGCTCAATTGCGCAGCTTGAGGCAGCGAGCGACTGTTTTCGCAGGCCTGTTTCGCGAGCGGCTCCCCGACTTAACTCGACGGTAACCTTGATAATTCATGAATGGGGGCAGTCGAACCGATCTGTTGGTTCGGGTCGGACGGAGGCTCTTATGCACGCTACGCGGTTCTTGGGTTCGATGGTCATCGCAGCACTGGCTTGTGCGCCAGGCTCTGCGGCTGCTGCGGACATGGCGATGCGCGGATCCTTGCCGACCGTCAGTGCCAGTGAATCGACAAGCATGAACTGGGGTGGCTTCTACGGCGGTATTCATGTCGGTGCCGGAGCGACCAATTTTGACCTTCAGTCGGCTGCGCGCTCCGAGGCGCGCCAAGCCCTCAACGGCACGATCTTCATGCCCCAGGCGTCAAGCACGGGGACGACGACCGCGACACCGGCTGACCAGCTCATTCGCGTCGAACGCGCAGCCCGCAACTCGGCGCTGTTAGGCGGATTTGTCGGCTACCAGTGGCAATTCGACGACGCGGTGATCGGCCTCGAAGGTGATTACACCAACCTTCTCAGCAACAAGCAGGGGACAGGTGCGTTTTCGACTGCGTGGACTGGCTACACCGAGAGTTCAACGGTCACTTCTTGGATCCGGCAATATGGCAATGTCTCAACGACATTGCGTGACTACGGCACCCTGCGTGGCCGCGCCGGTTGGGCGACCGGGCGCTTCATGCCCTTCGTCACCGCCGGTATCGCCTTTGGGCGCGGCGATGTGAGCGTCACGTATAACCGCGAGATCCAGCGCGTCGACAGCACGACCAATGCCGTGATCTCTCA